>CAZUYY010000228.1:0-4928 GCA_964624935.1 uncultured Prolixibacteraceae bacterium | reverse complement strand
GTTCCTGCAAAAAACAGACAAATGATGATAAAGGTATGACGTAGAATAACCTGTCTCATTGATTTCTATGGGAGTAATTTGATAATACTGCAAATTTAAAAAATCGTCCAATCTAAAATAATTATCATTTCCCTTTTTTTACGGTATAAATGCTCGCATTCAGTTCAAACCCTATCAATAGGCTCAGAGAATTTAAATAGATCCAGAGGAGTATGATCAGAAGCGTCCCGATCGAACCATAAAGCGCATTGTATTTGGAAAAGTTATCCACATAGAAATTGAATCCGAGAGTCGTTGCGATGATCAGAAAAGTCGCCAGTGACGACCCGGCTGAGATAAACCGGAAATGTCTCCTTTTGGCAGGGACAAAATAATAGATAAATGAAATTGCAAAGAACAGCATGGCAAGTATTATCACCCATTTCAGGATTAGTATAACGCTGAAAATAAGGCGACTTTTAAGAATTTCCAAAGGAAGTAAAATCGCTAAGAGCCAGGTCCCGAAAGTGATCATCCCGATGGCCGTGATGAGGAGAAAGGTGAAGATGATAACCAGGAAAATGGAAACGAGCCTTTGTTTTATTACCGAACGGGTTTCAATGGTATGATACGTATTGTTGAACGCCACCATCAGGCTGTTGATCCCATTGGTTGAAAAATAAAGGGATAACAGGAAACCAACTGACAACAAACCTCCATGTGGCCTGATGACAATATCTTCAACTGTGGTCTGGACGGCTGCATAGGCCTCATCCGGAATGAAATCGCGGATGATATCAAGAAGCGATCGCTGGAAATTTGAGATCGGGATAAAAGGAATTATTGTAAAGAAAAAGATCAGCGAGGGAAAAATGGCAAGAAAAAAATTAAAGGAAATTGCAGAGGCACGCGTGGTAATATAGCCTTTCGACATCCCTTTCACAAAAAACACGGTGACATCGTAAAGGGGCATTCCATCAAAACCGGGCATTACAATCTTTTTTGAAAGACGGATTAGAGAGGAAACTGATTTCCAGGATAATATCTTCTTTGGTAGATCCATCGGCAAATTACCGGTCAGGAAAAAGGGCTTACTTCGGTACCACTTTCAGGTTCATATCAAGGCTTCTGAAATTGTGTGTCAGCGCTCCAACCGATACAAAGTCAACTCCGGTCTCAGCATATTCAAGTATATTGTTCAGTTGAATGCCGCCTGAAGCTTCCGTCTCAAATCGTCCATTGATTCGTTTAACTGCGTCAGTAAGGTCCCCGGTCGTAAAATTGTCCAGCATGATACGGTCAACAATCCCCTCGCCATATTTCAGGACATCTGTAAGTTCATCAAAATTACGTACTTCAATTTCAATCTTTACCTCTGATTTTTTATGTGCTTTCTTGTACTTCTCCAACGTAATCATCGCCGCGATCATTCCTCCCGCCAGGTCCACATGGTTATCTTTGATCAGCATCATGTCATAAAGCCCCATCCTGTGGTTCAACCCTCCACCGGTCCTCACGGCATATTTCTCCAGCTCCCTCAGATTTGGCGTTGTTTTACGTGTGTCCAGCACACGGGTCTTCAATCCGTTCAGCTTCGCAACCATCTGTGAAGTAAATGTGGCTATCCCGCTGAGCCGTTGCATGAAATTTAAAACAAGCCGTTCCGAAGCAAGGATCGAGTGAATGTTCCCTTCTACTTCAAGAACAATATCACCGGGTTTTACAGGATCTCCATCCTTTTTTAAAACGGACACATTCAGGGAAGGATCAACTTTCATGAAGACTTTTTGAGCAACCGGAATACCGGCGATAATGCCCCTGTCCTTTATTTTTAACCGGCCTTTTCCCTGGATACCTTTTGGGATAAGGGTAAGAGAAGTAATATCGCCTGCTCCGATATCTTCCTTCAGCGCATCTTCGATGATCTCATCCAGGCTCATAGATCTTTTTGTTGTGTTAGCTCACTTTCTGGATCTGAAGCTGCTGGATAAGGAACTTTCCCGAAACCTTCTTCAGAAGATAACAAATCCTGTAAATATCTGCACCTGCCTTCATCTCACCGATAGTAAATTGAGTTCCATCCGTGGATGAACCCTGTTGGGTTACTTTGACTGATTTTACAGGATTCTTTTGAAAAAAATCTTTCAGGATCTGCGTGGCCTGTGTCTTACTGTAAGTGTCTTCATTGCCGGATATGGAAAGATCAACCATAGTATTAAAATAATCAGAAAGAACCACGGCATCCCCAGCAGAGAGTGCAGCAACGATCTTTTTGTTGGTTTCATCCTGCACCCCGGCCGGTATCGAATGAAACGGAAGCAGGACCATTACGATAAATAATAATGATGAAATTTTCCATTGAGTTTTCATAATCCTTGCTATTTAACAAAAAATGCACTAACTATGCAAACTTACAAAAATTTACGATTGGACGATTTTAGAATGACGAATGAATTTTTTGATTGACGATATACGATTGAACACAGGACAACTTATGAATTACCCCAGCCTTCAGGCTGGGGGTAAGGAAACCTATAAAATATAGGACTTTAGTCCAAAACAAAAACACTTTTGGACTAAAGTCCAGGTTGATATGCACCTTTCTCCCCCCGCGCTAAAGCGCGGGGTAATTCATTTTCGTCTTAGCACATCAAAATAAGATTTAGCCAAATTGTAAAATGAAAGTAAAGCTTATCTCAATAGGCAAAACCGATGAACCTTATTTAATTGAGGGCCAGAAAGAATATACCACTCGTATTCAGCGCTACTTGACATTTGAGGTCATTGAGATTCCGGGCTTGAAAAATGCATCTCATCTGGGGCAGAAAGAATGGAAAGCAAAAGAAGCAACAAAGATCCTGCCCTTTTTTACCCCTAAGGATGTCATTATTCTCCTGGATGAGAAAGGAAAGGAAATGACTTCTGTTGAATTTTCTTCTTTCCT
Organism: uncultured Prolixibacteraceae bacterium; assembly: GCA_964624935.1. GTDB lineage: Bacteria > Bacteroidota > Bacteroidia > Bacteroidales > FEN-979 > FEN-979. Next base: position 2,005 of record CAZUYY010000228.1, on the reverse strand, counting down.
TAACCAGAAGTTCAGCAGCGGATCAGGGAACCTCGTATTTGTTGTTGGCGGTCCGTATGGCTTTGATGAAACGGTAAAGAACAAAGCGCACTTCCGGATCTCATTATCAAAAATGACCTTTTCGCACCAGATGATACGCCTTTTCTTTCTGGAACAATTTTATCGTGCGCTTACTATTCTCAGGAATGAGGCTTACCACCATGAATGAAAGTCCGGAAATCCTTGTCAATACTTAACCTTTCTTTAACAAGGATTAACAAATATTAACAAAAATATTTTTTTGTGGGGTTTCTCAAATGTATAAATTTGCACCCTCCAAAAAAATGATTTACCATGATTGAAACGGATATCAAAGCTTTGAATGAACGCATTCAAAAAGAAAGCGCATTTGTCGATATGGTTACGATGGAGATGCACAAGGTCATCATCGGACAGAAGCATATGATTGAAAGACTGCTTATCGGGTTACTTTCCAATGGACATATCCTTTTGGAAGGTGTCCCCGGATTAGCTAAGACCTTGGCCATCAAATCCCTTGCTCACATCATCGACGCCAAATTCAGCCGCATCCAGTTTACCCCCGACCTCTTACCTGCCGACCTTATCGGTACACTCATCTACAGCCAGAAAAAGGAAGAGTTCAAGGTAAGAAAAGGGCCAATCTTTGCAAACTTCGTATTGGCAGACGAAATAAACCGTTCGCCCGCTAAAGTGCAGAGCGCACTCCTTGAAGCCATGCAGGAACGGCAGGTCACCATTGGTGAGGAAACCTTTATCCTGCCTGAACCATTTCTCGTTCTCGCCACTGAAAACCCGATTGAACAGGAAGGAACCTATCCCTTGCCCGAAGCTCAGGTTGATCGTTTTATGCTGAAAGTCGTGATCGGATATCCCGATAAGAAAGAAGAGAAACTGATCATTCGTCAAAACATCTCAAACGAAACCGTAAACACCAATACGATCCTGAAAACCGAGGACATCCTCCGTGCAAGGAATGTTACACGTGAAGTTTATCTGGATGAGAAGATTGAAAACTACATCACCGATATTGTATTTGCATCCCGGTTCCCGGCTGAATACAAACTGAAAAAGTTTGATGGACTGATCTCCTATGGCGCCTCCCCGCGTGCCAGCATCAACCTGGCGCTCGCTGCAAAAGCCTTCGCCTTTATAAAACGCAGAGGCTATGTTATCCCTGAAGATATCCGCGCCGTCGCCAACGACGTGATGCGTCACCGTATCGGCCTTACTTATGAAGCCGAAGCCGAAAACATCACAACAGAAGATATTATCAACGAAATACTGAATACCGTCGAAGTCCCATAAAAAAACTAGCGAATTGGTGAACTGGCGAACGGGGGAGTTTTTAATAATTATGACTTTTTTAACTCACCACGTCACCAATTCACCAGTTCACCACATAATAAGTATGGAAACCTCAGAAATCTTCAAAAAGGTACGTAAGATTGAAATCAAGACTCGCGGTTTGTCTAACCAGATCTTTTCAGGACAATACCACAGCGTGTTCAAGGGCAGGGGTATGGCTTTCAGCGAAGTCAGGGAGTACCAGTATGGAGATGATATCCGGAATATTGACTGGAACGTGACCGCCCGCTTCAATCATCCATACATAAAAATATTTGATGAAGAACGCGAACTCACGGTTATGCTACTGATTGACGTTAGCGGCTCAAACGTTTTCGGCACAAAACAAAAACTGAAGCAGGACCTGATCACTGAAATTGCTGCTGTGCTCGCGTTCAGCGCTATTAAGAACAACGACAAGGTAGGAGTTATCTTCTTCAGCAATATGGTCGAAAAATTCATTCCTCCTAAAAAAGGGACCACACACATCCTGAGGATCATACGCGAGCTGATCGATTTTCATGCAGAAAGAACGGAAACGAATATCTCGGAAGCCCTGCGTTATTTCACCAATGCCATTAAAAAAAGGTGTACCGCATTTCTCCTCTCCGATTTCATTGACCATGACTTTGAAGATGCG
>CAZUYY010000227.1:0-4928 GCA_964624935.1 uncultured Prolixibacteraceae bacterium | reverse complement strand
GTCCTTTTCAAATTGAAACTCATTCTGCTACCAATCTGAATCATGGAAAAAAAAGATCAAGATAAAAAGCTGTTTTCCGAATTTCCGCCAATTCCAACATCTCAATGGGAAGAAAAAATAATTGCAGACCTGAAAGGCGCGGATTATGAAAAGAAGCTGATCTGGAAGACCGGTGAAGGGATCAATGTAAAACCTTATTATCGAGCTGAAGATCTTGAAGGGCTTGAATATCTTTCAGCACTTCCAGGTGAAGAACCTTTCATAAGGGGCGTGAAAAAAGACAAAAATGATTGGATCATCCGTCAGGATATCTTTACGGAAGATATTGCTGAAGCCAACCGCATTGCAACAGATGCCATATCCCGGGGGGCGGGTGCAATAGGATTTAATGCTAAAGAGATCACTACACACAAGCAAATGCAGAAACTCCTGCAGGGGATAGATATCGCACGGACCGGGATTAACTTCAATTCCTCCCGTTCCTATCCGCTGACGCTCGAATTATTCATTTATGAGATCGCTGACCGGGGACTTGAAAAAAGTAAAATAGCCGGCTCGCTGAATTTTGATGCGATCAGTTACCTGCTTCTTCATGGAATTTTTTATCAATCGAAACAAGGCGACCTTGATGAGGCAAAATACCTGGTGCAGACAATCGCAAAAAAATTGCCCGGGTTTCATGCCATCACTGTGAATGGCCATCTTTTTAACAATGTTGGAGCCACTCTTGTTCAGGAACTTGCCTTCAGCCTGGCTTCCGGCAATGAATATCTGGCAACCCTTACATCGAAAGGATTGCCTGTCGACACCGTTGCAGGCAATCTACAGTTTTCCTTTGGCATCGGCTCGAACTATTTCATGGAGATCGCTAAACTCAGAGCAGCACGGTTATTATGGAGTACAATTGTTGAACAGTACAAGCCAAAAAATAAGAGCAGTCAGCAAATGTTCATTCATTCCACGACCTCTCTCTGGAATAAAACCGTTTATGATCCTTATGTCAATCTTCTTAGGACGACGACTGAAGGAATGTCGGCAGCTATAGGGAATACAGACTCAATGACCATTCTTCCTTTTGATTTTCCATATAAGGATGAAAGTGAGTTTTCCTGCCGGATTGCACGGAACCAACAATTGATCATTAAGGAGGAAGCTTATCTGGATAAGGTTATCGATCCCGCAGCAGGATCCTATTACATTGAAAATCTGACTAATTCTATTGCCATGCATTCCTGGGAGTTGTTCAAAGCGATCGAAGAAAAAGGCGGGTTGATAGAATGCATTAAGACAGGTTTCATCCAGGATGAAATTGACAGATCATGTCGTAAGAAAGATATGGATATTGCACAACGAAAGGTAGTTATACTTGGAACTAACCAATATCCAAATCCGCTGGAATACGTTTCGGAAGATATTGAAAAGCCGGCTGAAGCACCTGATGAAAAGCCCTCAGATTACAAAAAGCTGCATATTTACCGTGGCGCCCGTGCCTTTGAAGAAATCCGGCTGGCCACCGAGCTTGCTGTCACAACCGGAAAAAAGAAACCGGCGGTATTTCTTTTGACTATCGGCCATCCGGGAATGAGGAAAGCAAGGGCGACCTTTGCCACGAATTTCTTTGGATGTGCGGGTTATGATATCATTGATAATCCCGGGTTTAAGACAATGGAAGAAGGAGTAAAAGCTGCAGTGAATTCAAAGGCTGAGATTATCGTCATCTGCAGTTCTGATGAAGAATACGGCACCCTTGCTCCTGAAAACTTTCAGGATTTAAGATTGCAGAGCAAAGATGTGGTGATCCTTATTGCAGGTTATCCGAAAGAGATAGTTGAAACGCTGAAATCCAGCGGAGTTGATGATTTTATTAATCTCAGGACGAATGTTCTTGAGTTCCTGGGGAAGTTACAGAAGAAATTAGGGATTCTTTAATTTACGACTTACGATTTTCGATTGACGATTGAATTTTTGATTTACGATATTAGATGTACGATTAACTTGTATGAGACCAGATTTTAGAGATATTGATTTTCAGGATGGAACCGGGCCGGGGACATCTTTCCGGGAATGGGAAAAGACGGCTAAAATTCAAAAGGATTGGATCACTCCTGAGCAGATCCCTGTGAAGCCTGTTTACGGAGCAGAGGATTTGGAGGAGATGGAACATCTGAACTATGCTGCCGGGATTCCTCCATTTTTACGGGGGCCTTATCCGACGATGTATGTGATGAAGCCTTGGACGATCAGGCAATATGCAGGATTTTCAACAGCCGAGGAATCGAATGCTTTTTACCAACGTAACCTTGCCGCAGGACAGAAGGGACTTTCAGTAGCATTCGACCTTGCCACCCACAGGGGATATGATTCTGATCATGAACGGGTTGAAGGAGATGTCGGAAAAGCCGGCGTTGCCATTGATTCCATCCTCGATATGAAGATCCTTTTTGATCATATACCGCTCGATAAGATGTCGGTTTCCATGACCATGAACGGGGCTGTTCTGCCTATTCTTGCATTTTATATTGTTGCTGCCGAAGAACAGGGTGTTCCGATGAATAATCTGACAGGGACTATCCAGAATGATATCCTGAAAGAGTTCATGGTGCGGAATACTTATATCTATCCTCCGGGTCCATCCATGAAGATCATTGCTGATATTTTTGACTTTACGGCCAAGAACATGCCTAAATTCAATTCGATCAGCATCAGCGGATACCATATGCAGGAAGCAGGCGCCACTGCAGATATTGAACTGGCCTATACTCTTGCCGATGGCCTTGAGTACCTCAGGGCAGGCATCAATGCCGGAATGGATATTGATTCCTTTGCTCCCCGGTTATCATTTTTCTGGGGGGTCGGAATGAATCATTTTATGGAGATCGCCAAGTTGCGGGCAGCACGACTTCTGTGGGCAAAGATCGTGAAACAGTTCAATCCGAAAAATCCAAAATCGATGGCCTTGCGAACACACTGTCAGACTTCGGGCTGGAGTCTCACGGAACAGGATCCTTTCAACAATGTTACGCGTACCTGTGTGGAAGCGCTTGCTGCTGCTCTCGGGCATACACAATCGCTTCATACAAACTCACTGGATGAAGCCATTGCATTGCCTACCGATTTCTCTGCACGTATTTCACGCAATACCCAGCTTTACCTCCAGGAAGAAACCGACATCTGCAAATCCGTAGATCCCTGGGCCGGATCCTATTATCTGGAGTTCCTGACCCATGAAATTGCGCACAAGGCATGGTCCCTGATCGAAGAAGTTGAAGCATTGGGAGGAATGGCAAAAGCCATCGAGACAGGGGTGCCGAAGATGAGGATCGAAGAAGCTTCTGCACGTAAACAAGCCAGAATTGATTCGGGAAAAGATAAGATCATCGGCGTGAATGTTTTCCGTCTGGATAAAGAAGATCCCATCGAGATCCTTGAAGTCGATAACTCTGCTGTGAGAGAATCGCAAATCATTCGTCTGCAGAAATTAAAGAAGGAAAGAAATCCGGAAGAAGTTCACCGGTCACTTGAAGCACTCACAAAAGCTGCGGAAACAGGGGATGGTAATCTACTGGCACTAACGATTGATGCTGCCCGTAAGAGGGCAACATTGGGGGAAATTTCATTCGCACTGGAAAAAGTTTACGGGAGGTATAAAGCTGTGATACGATCAATTTCAGGTGTCTATTCTTCAGAATCGAGGGATAGCGATAATTTCAAAAAGGCCCGGGAACTGGCCGATAAATTTGCAGCACTGGAAGGACGACGTCCCCGGATAATGATTGCAAAAATGGGTCAGGATGGGCATGACCGTGGGGCAAAGGTAGTAGCAACAGGATATGCCGATATCGGGTTCGATGTTGACATCGGCCCGTTATTCCAGACACCGACGGAAGCTGCAAAACAAGCCGTTGAGAATGATGTCCATATTCTGGGCGTTTCCAGCCTGGCTGCAGGACATAAAACACTGGTACCCCAGGTAATCGAAGAGCTGAAGAAACAGGAAAGGGAAGATATCATGGTGATCGTCGGGGGTGTCATTCCGCCACAGGATTATGATTTCCTTTATCAATCGGGAGCTGTAGCGATCTTTGGTCCCGGTACCGTTATTTCTGACGCAGCCATCAAACTGCTTGAGATCCTCATTGAGACCAGGAAATAATCCATGGAGCTGCTGGTTCATACTTTATCGAACGGAATAAGGCTGGTCCATCATTTTGTACCCTCAAATGTTTCGCATGTAGGCCTTTTCATCAATGCAGGTACGAGGGATGAAAATGAAAAGGAGCATGGCATTGCGCATTTCATTGAACATACCATATTCAAAGGAACTGAAAATCGGAATGTCTTCCAGGTGCTCAACCGGCTTGAGAATATCGGCGCGGACCTGAATGCCTATACTTCCAAAGAAGAGACCTGTATCTATGCGACCTTTCTCAATGAATACTATGGCCGGACGCTTGAACTATTCCAGGACATCCTCTTTCATTCTACCTTCCCGGAAAAAGAACTTGGGAAAGAGAAGCTGGTGGTGATGGATGAGATCCGGTCATACCAGGATAATCCTTCAGACCAGATCTTTGATGATTTCGAGGATCTTGTTTTTGCCGGCCATCCTTTAGGGAAGAATGTTCTTGGAACGGTTAAAAGCCTGAAACGGTTGTCACGTAATGATCTTCTCGGTTTTATCCACAGGAATTACTGTCCGGAAGAAATAGTGATCGTTTCAGTAGGAAATATTGAATTTCCACGCCTGGTAAGATTGATCACCAACTATTTCAGTCAGACTCCCGACCGAAGGAAGCCAATTCCAAGAGTGCCTTTCAGAGACTACCAGGTCGAGGTCAAAGCCCGGAAGAAGAAGACTTTCATGGTTCATTGTATTGTGGGTTGTGCAGGATATCCTTTCAGCGACGAAAGAAGGATCCCTCTTGCAC
>CAZUYY010000226.1:0-4932 GCA_964624935.1 uncultured Prolixibacteraceae bacterium | reverse complement strand
GGGGAAACCTCTTTTCAACATGATCATTCTTTGTTTTACCTTCCTGCTGATCGGATATTCTTCCTTCATCATGCTCGTCATCCGTTCAAATGCAGGAACCCCGGTCAACGAAAATGCTCCGGATGATATGGTGAGCCTGGTCAATTACCTCAACCGCGAACAATACGGTACCTGGCCACTCATCACGGGGCCCTATTACAACGCCCCGGTGATAAAGTATGAAGATGGAAGTCCCGTTTACAAGCGGGATAAGAAGGCCGGAAAATACGTTGTCATTGATGATCAGAAAGGCACCATCCCCGTGTATGATCCCCGTTTTACAACCATTTTCCCGCGCATGTGGAGCAATGAACGAAGAGGCTCTGAACAGTTCTTCAAAGACTGGGGAGGCGATGGAGTACCCGTGAAAGTGATCAATGAGGATGGGAAGCCGGTGACGCTGAACAGGCCCACTTTCTTTGAAAACCTGAAATACTTCCTCCAGTACCAGGTGGGGGTGATGTATTTCAGATACTTCATGTGGAATTTTGCAGGCAGGCAAAACGATGTCCAGGGCTATGGCGGTCCGCAGAATGGCAACTGGATCAGCGGCATCTCCTTCCTCGATAAATGGATCACAGGCCATCCGCAGACTCATATGCCTGACAACATGAAGAATCGCGGTACGAATAAATATTATATGCTCCCTTTTATTCTCGGATTGACCGGCTTTTTCTTCCAGATGAAAAAAGAATACAGGGGCACAATCATCCTGATTCTTTTGTTCATCATGACCGGACTGGCCATCGTGGTTTACTTGAACCAGAAACCCTTTGAACCCCGTGAACGGGACTATTCCTATTGCGGATCAACCTATGCCTTTTCAATATGGATCGGATTGGGCGTCATTTGCCTTATAAATGGGACAAAGAAGATCCTGAAAAGAGAGAACCTGTCAACCGTGCTGGTCTTAGTATTGTGCCTTATTCTTGTCCCGGGGATCATGGCGGAGGAGAACTGGGATGATCATGACCGTTCAGGGAAATATTCCTGCCGTGATTATGCTGCAAACTACCTGAATTCCTGCGACAGGCAGGGGATCCTCTTCACCAATGGCGATAATGACACCTTCCCGCTCTGGTACGATCAGGAAGTCGAAGGCATACGCACGGATGTTCGCGTAGTGAACCTGGCGCTCGCTTCAGGCTCATGGTACATAGACGGGCTTTTTAAGAAGTCCTACGAATCGGAACCCTGTCCGTTTGCGATCCCGCAGGAAAAATATCAACCCGGCATCAATGAAATAATTCCTTATTATGACATTGGCTTAGACGGTTATATGGACCTGAAAGACTTGGTTGATTTTATTAAAAGCGATGACCCGGATACTTATCTGACTTTGCAGAACGGGGAAAAGATGAAATTCTTCCCGTCTAAAAAAGTTAAGCTGGCGGTGGATACTGCCGCCTGCCTCAAATATGGCATCGTGCCAAAGTACTTCGCTGGAAAGATGGTGGATACCATCTATTGGACCATCCGGTCGAACCAGCTTTATAAAAATGATGTAATGCTTTTCGACCTTGTCGCAAACAACAATTGGCGCCGCTCATTGTACTTTGCCTCTCCTTCAAGCGTGAATTATTGTTTTAATGTCGATACCTTCTGCCTCGTACAGGGATGGGTGCACAAGTTCATGCCCGTCAAAGCTGCAAAAGAAGATTACATCCCGAACATGGGAGGAGTCGATCCTTTAACCTCGTACGATCTCCTGATGAATAAATTTGCCTGGGGAAATATGAATGATCCGCATGTATATGTCGATCCGGAAAGTTTAAGTGAACAGTCAACGCCGAAGAACAATATGTACCGTACGGCATTATCGCTGATAAATATCGGAAAATACGATGAAGCCATCCGGCTTATGGATAAATATTTTATCTTGTTCCCCGGTTCGAAGTACCCGTACGATATGTTCACGATCCCCTATGCCGAACTGTACTACAAAGCCGGCGAACCGGCCAAGGCAAACAGGATCATGGAAAGGATCGGTCAGATCTATTCCCAGAACCTCGATTATTATTACACGTTCATAGGAAGATGGAGGGATTATTATTCAGATGATATTGAGCAGGCACTCGGTGTCTTACGCCGGCTGTATCATCTTGCACAGGATAATAAACAGACGATCCTGGCGAACGACCTTGATGGGTTGTTTCATAAGGAACTGAAAAAGTATCAATAAAAGCCTCTTTAACCGCTAAGGCGCAAAGACGCTAAAAAGCGCTAAGAAGGATATCGTTAAAATTGAAATTTTAGCATCAAGACGTCATTAAAAGAAAACGTTTAAAATGAGTTTTTTAACTGCAAAGGTTCTAAGATTTAGCGTTTTTTAGCGTCCTAACGTCTTAGCGTCTTAGCGGCGAACTTTAAAAAAAAGAGTTTTCAAAAAGTACTCAACCAAAAATTAAAATCAATCTTTTAATTAAAATAAATCATGACACTGAATTACATTAACTGGAATGTTGATCCTGAGATAATCAGGATCGGGACTTTTGCCGTTCGCTGGTACGGATTGTTATTTGCCGCCTCTTTTTTCTTCGGCTATATCATTCTGCTGAGGGTCTTTAAGAAAGAAAATATCCCCGTATCTGTCCTCGATTCACTGACTACCTACATGGTCATTGGAACCGTTATCGGAGCACGGCTGGGACATTGTTTCTTTTATGAGCCTGGCTATTATCTCGCTCACCCGATGCACATCCTGATGGTGTGGGAGGGAGGCCTGGCCAGTCACGGCGCTGCGATCGGCATCATTCTTACCATTCTTATCTTCGCCAGGGTAAAAAAACTTCACTTCCTCTGGGTTATGGACCGGGTAGTGATCGTAGTAGCCCTCTCCGGCCTTTTCATAAGAACAGGCAACCTGATGAACTCCGAAATATTCGGACATATAACCTCCCTGCCCTGGGGATTCCGGTTCCTTCGTGCCGAAGCGCCCCTGAACCTTGATCCGCGCCATCCCACCCAGCTCTACGAAGGACTGTCTTACCTCATTATTTTTGTCTATCTCTTGTGGTACTATTACAAAAAGAATGGAAAACCTGCCGAAGGCTTCCTGTTCGGAATCTTCATGATCCTCGTCTTCGGAATGCGTTTCCTCATCGAATTCGTAAAAGAACCCCAGGAAGGCTTCGAAAAATCAATGATTCTCAACTTGGGCCAGCTTCTAAGTATCCCACTGATAATTGCCGGAGCAATACTGGTATGGCTGTCATTGAAACGAGACAAGATCAAAAAGGGACAGAGTGACAGAGTGACAGAGTGACAGAGTGAAAGAACTTGGACAAGCGGACAAGCGGAAAGCGGACGGGATAAATCCAATACATTACACCCAACACCTAAAACCCAATACCCAACACCTAATACCCAACACCCAATTCACGTTTCGCTTCCTCAATCCGCTCCGCAAGTGCTTTATAATCATTATTCATGACCAGTCCATGGAAATTCCGTGACATCTCGATGGCATAAATCAAATCGAAATGATCTTGCGGCATGGAAAAATAGATCTTCTTTTCCATCAGGTAATGGGCAAGATATTCTTGTTCTGTCTGCCCTGGTGTCGGGATGAGGATAGCATTTATTCCCAGTGTTACCAGGTCCATCAGGCTTGAATAACCTGACCGGCAGATCATAATATGGGAACGAAGCATGTAATCCTTCATCCTCGCTGTCTCCAGGTGCGGGAAGACATGGATTTTTTCGGTGAGATCATATTCCTCCGTTCTTTCTGTCAGCCCTCTCACGACGGTACCGCTCAACCCTGAGTTGATCAACTGGTCAAAGATCTTCTCTTCCAGAATTGTGCGCTGAGGTTCCGGACCTGAAAGAGAAACCATGATATCAATATCGGGTGACAGAGGCATTTCTCTCCGTCCGTTGGGTTCTGAAAAACGGGAAAGAGTCCCGATGTAATGAACGTTTCCCGGCAATTTAGGTGGATGTGATAGCTTCCCTGCCAGTCCGTTGTGCAACTCAAAGTCAGGGATCCAGCATTCGTTGAACTTTTCAATCTGGCGATGAATGATCCTGTTGATAAAGCCTGACAGGAACTGAACAGAATGAGGAACGATTATGCCAATCTGGTGGGTGATTAAAATGCTGTAACACCTCTTATTCCATAATCCGTAACGGTTATCGGAAACGATAATATCGGCATGTTCCAGCCGGATCAGTTTTTTAATATCCCTTCGCTCACGAAAATAACTCCACAGGAGGACAGGAGAGAGCCGGAAGATCTGAAACAGAAATCCCCGTCCTTTGGAATAGGTGATCTTTGCTCCTCCTAACCGTATAAACCGCCCTCCGGGAAATTCTTTCTTCAGGAACTCATAAGGTCTGTTATCGGCAGCAATCACGACCTCATCCCCGCATTCAATAAACTTCCGGATCACCGGAACACATCGCGTCGCATGACCGATTCCCCAATCGAGAGGACATACCAGGACTTTCAAGACCTTGATTGTTTTTCTGTTGCACAAAATTACCGACAATTATTCCGGCATATGAATAAATTATTTCAACATTCCATATTACTTTTCCACATTCCGGCGGATTAATGTTAATTAGCGAACTATCGAATTGGCAAGCTTGTGAGTTTTTCAAATGGCAAAAAATCGTGACAAGTGAAACGTAGAAAAAATAAAACCACTTAAGGTATCAAGAGATTTATAGAATAGAATACACAGGATGCACAAAGAACAAAATTTTACAGAAATAATCTCCCTTATTAACCAGTTACGCAATAAGGCCTTAATGATTGTCAATACTGAACTGATAAATCTTTATTGGAATGTCGGGGAATATATTAGCAGAAAGGTCGCCAATTCAATCTGGGGAGATAAAACCATTGACGGACTTTCGGAATTTATACAAAAGGAACATTCCGAATTG
>CAZUYY010000225.1:0-4945 GCA_964624935.1 uncultured Prolixibacteraceae bacterium | reverse complement strand
TGGCAATAGATATAAAGCAAATGATTATCAACCTTTTGAAGTTTTTTGACCTCACCAATAAAACTATTATCTCCGTTGGTGCTGGTGGTGGACAATTTGTCGAATACGGTCGTAATGCCTGCAAGGTATTTGCAATAGATTGCGATGAATCAGCATTAGAGATGCTAAAAGAGCGTTTGAGCAAATCTGGACTTACCAATAAATTTACACTGATTCATGCCGATTTTTATCACACCGATCAGAAGGGAGATGTAGTCATCTTCGAATTATCTTTGCACGAGTTAAACGATCCTGCCTTAGCCATCCGACATGCTCTGACACTGGCACCCAATGTGCTCATTCTGGATCACTGGGTAAGTTCCGAGTGGGTTTATTTTATTGATGAGAAGGAAAAGGTTACCAGAAGCTGGGCTGCCCTTGAAGCTTTCGATTTTAAAAAATTCCAGCAATACGATACATTCGAATTTTTTAGCGATTACGAAGAACTCTATGAAAAAATAAAAGGGCAGGGAGAGACTGCAATTTCACGGATCGAAGAGTTTAAAGATAAAAGACAGTTTACTATTCCTCTGGCTTATGCTATAGCACTGATTAGCATCTGATCATGAAGTAATTAGATAAATTTTCATTGTCTTCAACCCAAATGAACAACATGGATCAAACAAAAACATCTTACCGCAATTTTAACACCATCAGCCCTTCAGCCAATTCATTGTTATTGATGAAAGGGCACACGAATATTCCATTTGCACGAGAGACGGCTGAATTAATAAAATATCCTGAAAAGTACATTCCTGATTTTAGTAAAAAGGACATGACTTTTTGGGCAAGAGTTGTGCATTTTGAAAATCGGTACTGGAGTATTGACCAATTATTGGCAGATTTAGCCATTACGAATATTTTAGAATTATCATCAGGATTCTCTTTCCGGGGCTTAGAAACTATAGAACAAAAAGAAGTTTATTACATAGATACAGACCTGCCCGAAGTGATCGCCACAAAAAAGGATTTTATTGCGGGTCTTAAAAAAGATTGTCTACAAACGGAAGGTAAATTAGAATTATTGCCATTGAATGCTCTTGATGAAGAACATTTTCTTGATATAATAGCTCGATTTCCAGCAGGAGAGATCGCAATAGTCAATGAAGGATTGTTAATGTATCTGGATAAAAACGAAAAAGAAAAACTCTGTAACATTATTCATAAGGTCTTGAAGGAACGGGGTGGTTATTGGATAACAGCAGATATTTACATTAAGAATCAAGTTGAACAACTTAACTTAAAGATTGATACTAAAACGAAAGAGTTTTTTGAACTGCATCGCTTAGAAGATAATAAATTTGAGAGCTTTAGAGAAGCTCAAGCATTTTTCGATAGAATGGGATTTAAAATTGATAAAGAAGCAAAAATTAAACGATCCAAGTTGAGTTCGATGAAATATTTGCTAAAATGTGCCACAATAAGACAATTATTGAAGATGCACAAAGCAGGTAAAATTCAAGCAACCTGGCGTTTACGAATTGCCGCTGATTCGGAATGATTATCCAAAACTAATTCAGTATTGAAATTTGTTTTATTTTAAGACGGCATTAATATCAAAGGAATCACAATAAAAACACATGGATCAATGAATCCCATAACACGTAATATAGCTAATCTAATTCGTTGGAACAGAATATAAAAACTATCTCAAATGGCTTCTGATAAGAGTTTCGTGGATTTTATCGTTGACCAGCTTGGAAATGCTGGTCAGATGGAAAAAACGCTTGCCTTGACCAGTATTCGCCGGAGTATACCGATACGGAACAGCTTTGCAACATTGAGTCATTAGTTCCTATCGGGATAACTGAATCTAACAGAAAAATGCGTTGCATTTTTAGTAAGATTCAGTATAACTTCTGAAACCCTTGTCATTCTGGCTAATTCTTTTTTTGAGGTGCTATCCCCACCCCCCAAAGGATATATTCAAACGCACCTCACCCCCACCCCCTTTCCTGAAGGAGAGGGGAGTTAATCCGATCGGTTCTTCCCTTCTCCTTTAGGAGAAGGGATCGAGGGATGAGGTGCTGTGTGTGGAATCGTACAACACCTCAAAAAAAGATATAGCCACATTAAGTGCAATTATTGTTCAAAAATCAACCAATTTTTGTATATTTGTAGAAAAATAAACACATGACTTTCGAATTTGATCCTCTTAAAAGTAGTTCAAACAAAGAGAAACATGGTATTGATTTTCATGAAGCACAATATTTATGGCTGGATCCGGAAAGAATTGTTATCCCGGCAAAAACTTTGAACGAAACACGTTATTTAATGATTGCAAAGTTTAAAGGTGTTTTATGGTCAACGATTTATACAAACAGGGGAGATGTAATACGAATCATTTCCGTAAGAAAAACAAGACAAAATGAAAAAGAAATCTATCAACGCTGAAGAATTTGATGTCCTTTTTGAACAGGGGTCAGATATCGTTGAATATCTGTCTGTCGAAAAAGCTGAACGCCCGGGATTAAAACAACGGCGTGTCAGTGTTGATTTTCCGGCATGGATGGTACAAGCGCTTGACAGAGAAGCCAAACGAATGGGTATAACCCGCCAATCAGTGATTAAATACTGGATTTCTGAAAAAATCCATCCCTTCGCCGATTAATTCCTCCATCCTCCATCCTCCATTTTTCCGGTTACCCCGCCCTCTTTATCGCCTTTGTTGCTATACTGAATCTTACTAAAAATGCAACGCATCTTTCTGTCAGATTCAGTTATACCGATAGGAACAGATGATTCAATGTTGCAAACCTGTTCCGTATCGGTATAATTCTTAATACCCAATACCCAATACCAAATATCGGCTATAAGAAAAGCCGCTCATCAAAAAAGAAATCTTCTGTTCTTATTAATGAAACATTAGACGAAAAATCCGGATGTTCCGTGTTAATTGCATAATTATATTCCTGTGGAATAACAACGGATGGAACTTTTAATAATAATGACTCCTGGCATACATACCACTCAGACCCAATTGCCTGAAGAAATGGATATGCAGCAACAGTCCTCCAATTATCCGGAAGTCTTTCAATGTTTATCTGCCTTATAAGAGCGTCTGAATCAACTATAAAAATTATCATGACCTTATAAGGTACTTTAGGATAGATCTTTGATTTATGAACTACTAATTCTAAGGTTGATAGAGATCTTGAAGAACCCACGTAAAGTACTTTCTGCCCATTCAAATTCCATCTGTTCATGCTTCCTGAAGAAGTTAATGCGTTAGCATGAATTTCCGTCGAGATCCTGTATACTTCCATAAATTATACATTATCACCATATTCCATCGCTATCAATCGGTCATAAACAAACCTCATCCCGGCAATTGAAGTAAAAAAAGAATTTGGGCTCTTATTATCAAAAAAGAAATTTGGCTTACATACCCAGGCATCGAATTCTTCTTTGGATCCGAATACCTTTATTCCCTGATTAATTAATGACAACAAAACAAGGACGCGTTCTTTGATGTTATTCTTTATGATCGTTTTTGGATATTTATAATTCCGGAATGTCCGCACACTGATATCTAACCATTTAGATAATACTTCATCATTGAATTCTGTTCTTTCCTTTAAAATTTTTATGTACCGCCAATCTATGCTATTATTAGATAAATAGGATACAACTTTAGCATCACTCGAGATTTCGGGAAGTTCCTCTAAAACAGACTTCACTTCTGATTGTTCATGTTTTGTTTTCATGGTCTTAAATAAAAATACAAAGATAGGAAATATTTCCTTCATAAGCAAGCAATTTTGCCTCTTTATTATTATTATCATTTGCACGGGCGACCGGTCCGGTCGCCCCTCTTTTCACCTTTCTCCTTTCTCCTCTCACGATTATCGCATCACGGCTTTTGCCATTTTACCTTTTTGCCATATTGCCATTTATTCACATTCGGAAAAACGCGTCAAAACGCGTCATAATTAACATGCAGCCTTGACAATTAAAATAATCAAAAATTTATTACCTTATATTTGCTTCAAGTCAGGTCCAAACTAAATCCTGATAAGACCTTATCAATTGAATAGGCCGCTTATAAATGCTGTATAACCTAAAATCATAAAACAATGGCTATTATAGAAAATCCCATGATTGGCAAAGCCAGGAAAAAGCTTGGTAATACGATCTTCTACACCCAATGGGGAAAGAACATACTCAGATCGAAACCACTTGAAGTGAAAAACCCCAGAACACCTGCTCAGCAGGCAAACAGGGGAAGGTTTAAAAAGCTCACACTTCTGCTCCGCATGGTAAACGATAACATCAACGAGGCTTATGCCGGTTCGACCCTGAACATGTCTGCCCAGGCTTATCTTATATCCATAAACAACAGAAAATGTTGGATTGACGATACCCCTGCTATCGATCCCGGTTTATTTATCTTATGTGACCATAACGGTTCTTTTGTCGGTAATGTCGCCCTGACTTCTGCTCTTTCAGACACAATCACAGGTACATTCAACAGTAATGCTCAAAATGCCGGCGAAGAAAATGATCCAATCAAAGCCTATGGCTTCTATCCCGACGGTAACCAGATCTGGCAGTTCAGCCAGACAGCAACCCGCAGCACCGGAAAGATAACCCTGGCCCGACCAGGTATTGCCGGCCTGAACATTGCCGTTTACCTTGAATGTCTTGATCGTGTAACCCTTATTGACGGCAACCCCATGCATGTAATCAAATACGTAGGCACCGTGGCAGTCATCTGATTGTAGGGGCGCCCCTTGCGGTCGCCCTTTCTTCCATCCAATATTCCTTTCCTTTCTTCCATCCAATATTCCTTCATTCCTGCATTCTGAATTCCTGCATCCCTGCATTCCTGCATTTTCAATGCCCCCTCGCTTGCACGGGCGACCGGTCCGGTCGCCCCTCTTTTCACCTTTCTCCTTTCTCCTCT
>CAZUYY010000224.1:0-4948 GCA_964624935.1 uncultured Prolixibacteraceae bacterium | reverse complement strand
GAAATCCCCCTCCCTCTTGGGGGGGGGGCTAGGGGTGGGGTCCTTGACCTGGGAAGGGTCAGGGGTGGGGTCCTTGACCTGGGAAGGGTCAGGAGTGGGGTCCTTAACCCGGGAGGAGTCAGGGGTGGGGCTATTCGCGTCACGAATCTAATCCTGCTTCTAACTGTAATTAGCTTCACAACCTTCGCCCAGTCAGAACGAACCCTCATTCGTGACGGCAACTCCCTGTATGATAAAGGCAAGTTCAAGGAAGCCGAAATGAACTACCGCAAAGCCCTGGAAGCCAAAAAAAATTCCCCCCGTGGCCAGTTCAACCTTGGCGACGCCGTATATCAGCAGCGTAATTTTGACGAATCCACAAAAATATTTGGAAACCTGGCCGGTTCAAAGCTCTCTTCCACCGATAAGGCCAGCGTTTATCATAACCTTGGGAATTCACTTTTGGAAGCAAAGGATTATGAAAAAAGCATCAGCGCCTATCAGAATGCCTTGCTGAACAATCCTTCAGATAAAGACACAAAATACAACCTTGAATATGCCAAGATGATGATTAAAAAGCAACAGCAACAACAAAAGCAACAGCAGCAGAATAATAAAGATCAGCAAAACAAGGATAAAAAAGATCAGAAGAAAAACGACCAGAATAAAGATCAGAATCAGCAGAAAAAAGATCAGCAGGATCAATCGAAAAAGATCAGCAAGGAAGATGCCGACCGCATGCTGGAAGCCATGAAAAAGGACGAAAGCAAAACTTTACAGAAACTGAAAAAAGAAAAGGCACAAGTCCAGCAGGTCATGATTGAGAAAGATTGGTAATAGTTAATAGAAAACGATATATGTATAAGAGGATTTTTTTAATATTTTGTTCATTCCTTCTTATCCTTAACGTTACATGGGCTCAGGATGTCCAGTTTACCGGCAGCGCGAAATCACCTGTAAGCGTTGGAGAGACCTTTAACCTCATTTACACTGTTAATGCACAGGCTTCCAACTTTCATGGCCCGGTCATCCAGGGGTTCGATGTCCTCACGGGTCCCTATACTTCGACTTCTTCGAGTATCCGTGCCGTAAACGGACGAACCTCAATGTCGATCTCCTATACTTTTACTTACATTATCAGGGCTTCCAGGGAAGGTACTTTCGATATTCCCGGAGCCACTGTGATGGTCGATAATAAACAATATAAGGCGAACACCGTTACCATAAAAGTGGTAAAAAGTGCAGCCGGTGTTCAAGGTTCAGCTCCGGGTGGCAATGCCGGACGAAATAATCAGGGAGGTGAAGAAGCAACATCGGGTTCCAATAATGATGTATTTATAAAAACCGTGGTCGACAACTCCAATCCGATGCAGGGAGAAGGGATCATCTTTACTTATAAGATCTTTTTCAAGGTGCCTATATCACAGCCTAACATAACAAAGCCTTCCTCATTTGACGGATTCTGGTCGCATATCCTCAAGGATAATGCAAAATTAAGCCAGTATAATCAAACCATAGATGGGGAGGTTTACCATGTTGCCGAACTGCTCAAGGTGGTACTGTACCCGTTAAAGAGTGGGAAACTCGTGATTGACCCATATGAACTGGAATGCGTCGCACAATATAGACGACAAACGAAAACCAAGACAGGCGATCCTTTCTTCGACGATTTCTTTAACAACAGCTTTTTTAATGAATCGTACGCCAATGTTGAAAAAAAACTGAAATCGAATTCTCTTGTGATCAATGTCAGACCACTTCCAACGGCTGAAAAACCGGCAGATTTCAGCGGGGCTGTTGGAACATTTACCTTTAAGACCGATCTGGATAAAACCAAGACACAGACCAACGACCCCATAAACCTGAAATGTACGATAACCGGGAAGGGCAATATCCAGCTTATCGATAAGCTCAACACAAGCTTCCCACCCGACTTCGAGACCTATGACCCCAAAATCACCAACAATGTAAACACAACAGGGACAGGAGTTTCAGGAAGCCAGACATTTGAATACCTGATCATCCCGAGGAAGCCCGGTAAATTCACCATCAAACCCATTCCTTTCAGCTATTTCGACATTGAGAAAAAGAGATATGTTACCCTGACCAGCCCGGAATATACCATAAATGTTGAAAAAGGCAGCAACGATAATGGCACCATTGCCTATTCAGGACCCGGGAAAGAAGATATTAAATATATCGGCAGCGATATCAGGCATATTAAAAATCAATCCTTGCTCCTTCAGCGCACCGGCACCTTTTTCTTTGCATCGCCCATCTTTTTCCTGGCGATGATCCTGCCGGTAGTACTCTTCTTTATCTTCATTTTCGTATGGAAAAAACTTGAGATCAGAAGAAGTGATACGCTACTTATGAAGAACAGAAAAGCCACACGGGTAGCTATAAAAAGACTTAAAAAAGCGAACATCTTCCTGAAAGAAAAACGTCAGGAAGAATTTTATATCGAGATCTCCCAGGCCTTATGGGGATACCTGAGCGATAAATTCAGCATCCCATTGGCTGATCTGTCCATGGAATCAGTACATGAAGCCCTGATGAAAAAGAATGTCAGCGATGAGATCATCAAGCAGTTCATCCAAACCCTTGACAATACTGAATTTGCCCGCTTTGCCCCGGGGGAAAAAACCATGATAATGGAAAAAACATACAACGAAGCACTGGAAATTATAACGAGAATAGAAAGGGAATTAAGAATATGAAAAAAGTCCTCGTCGTCATCTTGTTCCTGTTTCCGGCACTGACATTCGCCACCGACCCGGAAATCACGATCGCCAAAGCAAACAAAGCCTATACGGACGGATTTTTTGACAATGCAATCGAGTTGTATAAAAGCGTGATCTCTTCAGGATATGAATCGGTCGATCTTTATTATAACCTTGGAAATGCCTGCTATAAACAAAATGACATTGCTTCAGCTATCCTCTATTATGAAAAAGCACATAAACTTGATCCGGGAAATGAAGATGTGAATTTTAACCTGAAGATCGCAAATACCAAAATCACCGATAAGATAGAAGAAATTCCTGAACTTTTCTATAAGCGCTGGTACAGGAAACTCATTGAATCTTATTCGGTTGACAAGTGGTCTAAAACAGGAATCATTTTCCTGTGCCTCGGATTATTGGCTGGCTTATTCTATTTTGTATCAAGAACATTGATTACCCGTAAAGCCGGTTACTGGCTTGGCATCGTTTTCATTCTCATCAGCATTTTTTCTTTCCTTTTTGCCTGGCAGGGCTATGAGGATATCATGCACCGCAAAGAAGCCATCATCTTCGCACCAACAGTCACCATAAAAAGTTCCCCTGATGAAAAAAGCGTCGACCTTTTTGTGCTTCATGAAGGTGCGAAAGTCGAACTGATCGATAACATCGGCACTTGGTACGAGATCCGTATAGCCAACGGCAGCGTCGGCTGGCTCGATGAATCCGCAATCGAAAGAATATAAATCCCTTTATTTTTTATCTCGCCCGCCTGTCCGCCTGTCCGCTTGTTCAACTTTTTCCACTCTGTTACTTTGTTACTCTGTTACTTTGTCACTCTCTCACAACGAATTAGTACCTCTTTACTTTTTTTTTTGCAGAATAAACTTTTTCATTTATATTTGTTGAACTTATTTCCGGTTCGTCGGTTTTGTTACATTGTCTTGATATTCCTACAGTTACAATATAGATCAGCCATTAATAAATTAATACCACAGATATGAAAAGTAGATTTTTACTCCTTTGCTCTTTTATCCTCATCTCCGGAATCATCACGCTCAGTACTTCTTCAGTTGCATTTGCCTCGAACCCCGGCAACACAAAGGCTGCACTTGACCGTATGCAGCAAATCCGTGCCAACCAGAATACCGGCACGATCGATTCCAGGGATATGGCCAAAGCACAGACACTAGTCGAGCAAATGTCCTCTGAAAAAGCCTTGTCGGCTGTTAACCTTGACTGGAACCAGATGGGGCCGAATGACGCGGCAGGCAGGACACGCACAGTCCTTTTCAGTAATAAAGATGCCACTGGAAATACAATTCTCACAGGCGGGGTGACAGGAGGTGTCTGGAAATCAAGAAATATGGGCTTGACCTGGCACCAAATGAATACCTGGAATAATGAAGTTTTGAGGGTAACAAGCATGGTGCAGACCTCCGGTGGCACGATCTATGTCGCCACAGGTGAATCATATTGCGGTAATAATCAATACATCGGTTCAGGGATTTACGTATCAAATGACGATTCCACTTTCACAGTCATTCCCGGAACACAACCGGTTGCAAATGACCCCTCATCGGATTGGGCTTATATCGCGAAGCTGGCCGTGAACCTCACAACAGGCAGAGTCTTTGCAGCGACAAATACCGGTCTGAAATATACCGATGACGGAACAACCTGGCTCATGGCAAAAAGCGGCAATGCTTACACGGTTGTAGTCGGTGCCGATGGAACCATACTGACCAATATTAACAATCTCGCTTATATAGCAGTTGGAGGCGACATCACGAAGTTTGTGAACCTCTCTACAGGTACTTCAACAACCTTCCCCGGTACCGGCGTCACTTCCATAGAATTTGCCATAGCCCCGAGTGATAAAAATACCATCTATGCTTCACTGGCAAATAATCTTGGCTCATTGCTTAACCTTTACAAATCAACAGATGAAGGAACCACATGGACAGTGGTCTTCCCCGGAAACAACACCTACGACCCACTCGGTGCCAATGGATGCTATGCAAATTCAATAGCCGTATTCCCCGATGATCCCGACCAGGTTTACCTCGGAGGAAATGACTTATGGCATGGTAAACAATACCAACCAACAGGATACTACAACTGGGAACAATTATCATTCACTAGTTATTTAGAAGATGATTATGAAAGTGTGGATGTCCTGGTCCCGATCTCACAGCATCAGATCTTGTTCAATCCGGTTAATGCAAATCAATTCGTAATTGCTA
>CAZUYY010000223.1:0-4955 GCA_964624935.1 uncultured Prolixibacteraceae bacterium | reverse complement strand
GGGTCTTTGCCTTTTCGGAAGCACCTTCCTCTTTCTTTATCTTCACACTCGCTGTTTTCTTCATCTGGTTAATTTTAAGAACGAATTCAATTTAAGAATTAATTGTACTTAGATTATTGAATAACAAATCCGATGGGTCATTCAATTACCATCTTTTCTGCGTTCACTTTCTGCAGAAAAATCTCTACCGATAATGTATCTGTTAACTCGATCATATCTTTATCCCGTTCATCAATGTGATTAACGATTTCAAAAGATTTAGCCAGTGTTTCAGAGCAAATATACATCAAATTATTTTGAATGGCTGAATTAATCTCCTCGTTCCCCTGCAATTTAACATTGATTTTATCTGTGACTTCGAAATCCTTGTCTTTTCTGAGATTTTGTATCCTGTTGATCAGCTCCCGGGCGATTCCTTCTTCATGGAGGACAGATGTGATCGTAGTGTCGAGAGCAACGGTCAGGTTTCCCATCACAGCTACCTGAAGTCCCGGAATGTCATCTGAAATAATCTCAACATCATCCAGGGTGATCCGGATATCCTGGTGATCGATCGAAAAGGTATATTCACCTTTTTTCTCAAAATCATTGATCTCTGCCTGATCCAGTTTTACAAGACGTTCTGCGATGTCTTTCATCAACTTGCCAAATTTCGGGCCCAGCTTTTTAAAATTCGGCTTTACTCTTTTTGACAGAATATTGGCAGTATCTTCAATATATTCAATGTTCTTTACATTCACTTCCGAGAGGATCAGGTTTTTTACTGCATCCACTTGTTCCTTCATTGAATCATTTACCAGGGGGATCATGATCTTCCCCAGGGGTTGCCTGACCCTGATGCTGGTTTTCTTTCTCAGGGAAAGAGCCATGGATGATATCTTATGCGCAAGTTCCATCCGTTCTTCGAGAGCTGAGTCAATCAGGGATGCATCCTGGACCGGGAAACTGGTAAGATGAACTGATTCCACGTTTTTTTTACCGGTTGCATTATTAAGATCAATGAATAGTCTGTCCATAAAGAATGGAGCAATCGGAGCAGCCAGTTGTGCTATGGTTTCCAGGCAATGATACAAAGTCTGATAAGCAGAGATCTTATCCGTGGAATATTCTCCTTTCCAGAACCTTCTGCGTGACAGTCTCACGTACCAATTGCTGAGATGCTCATCCACAAAATCCGAGATTGCCCTTCCTGCCTTTGTGGGTTCGTAATCATCGTAGTAACTATCAACGGCACCAACCAGTGTATTTAATTCGGAAAGGATCCAACGATCAAGCTCGGGCCGCTGGTCATATTCGACCTCCGGTTCTGAATAGTCAAATCTATCAATATTGGCATAAAGAGCAAAGAAGGCATAGGTATTATAAAGTGTTCCAAAGAATTTGCGTTGCACCTCAGTAATTCCATCTGTATCGAATTTCAGGTTATCCCAGGGCTGGGAATTAGTAAGCAGGTACCAGCGCGTGGCATCAGGACCAAATTTTATGATCGTTTCAAATGGATCAACAGCATTACCCATGCGCTTTGACATCTTATTTCCATCGCGATCGAGCACCAGACCATTGGAAACACAGGTCCTGAATGAAACACTTTCAAACAGCATGACCGAAATAGCATGCAATGTATAAAACCATCCACGTGTCTGATCCACGCCCTCAGCAATGAAATCTGCCGGGAAATAATCTTCCAGCTTCTGTGATTTATCAAATGGATAATGATACTGGGCAAAAGGCATTGCCCCTGAGTCAAACCAAACGTCGATCAGGTCGGGTTCGCGAAACATTTTTCTGCCATCGTCAGAAATCAGTACGATATCATCGACAAAAGGACGATGCAGGTCGAAGGTGTTGTAACTTTCACCAGTCACATCATCTGGCACAAAGTGAGCCAGCGGATTAACGTTCATGAATCCCGCTCTGATCGATTTTTCAATCTCTTCTTGCAACTGAGCAACTGAGCTGATGCAAATCTCCCTCGATCCGTCTTCTGTTTTCCAGATCGGCAGAGGGGTTCCCCAGAAACGTGAACGGGACAGGTTCCAGTCGACGAGGTTTTCGAGCCAGTTTCCAAAACGCCCGGTACCGGTGGATTCCGGTTTCCAGTTGATCGTTTTATTCAGGTTGATCATCAGGTCTTTAAAGGCAGTTGTACGGATAAACCAGGAATCCAATGGATAATATAATATGGGCTTATCGGTTCTCCAGCAATGCGGGTAAGAGTGCTCGTATTTTTCGGTCTTGAAGGCTTTATTTTCTTTCTTCAGTTTTACAATAATGTCGATATCCACAGAGGTATCTGTCTCCTGGTCAAAATGCTCGTCATATTCAATTTTCACGAACCTTCCGGCAAATTCTGCCATTTGTTCAGTGAACTTACCTTGTTTATCAACCAAGGTGAGCGATCCCAGACCATATTGTTTGCCAACCCTGAAATCATCTGCTCCAAAGCTGGGTGCAATATGAACGATACCAGTACCATCTTCAGTGGTCACAAAATCACCCAGCACAACCCTGAAAGGCTCTCCATCTTCGGGCTGTGCATAAGGAAGCAACTGTTCAAAGCGGATCCCTTCAAAAGCTTTACCCTTGTAATGAGGTCCGGGAACGAAAGGAATGTTCTTCTGACCATGACAATATTTTTCAAGTTCCAGTTCTGCATTTTTCTCAGGAAAATACCTTCCCAGCAGTTCTTTCGCAAGAATGACAGTTTGCTTTTGGTATGTATAGGGATTATAAGTCTTTACAAGTATGTAATCGATATCATTACCCATAGCTAGGCCTGTGTTCGAGGGCAATGTCCAGGGAGTGGTGGTCCATGCAAGAATATAGAGTTCGCCAAAAAGATCGTCAAAGAGAAATGCGGATCTGTCATCCTTCACAACCTTGAATTGGGCAACTACCGTGTTATCTTTTACCATACGGTAAGCACCAGGCTGGTTAAGCTCATGGGTGCTTAGGCCCGTTCCTGCAGCCGGCGAGTACGGCTGGATGGTATAACCTTTATAAAGCAATCCTTTGTCGTAAAGTTTGCCAAGAAGGTACCAGACACTTTCAATGTATTTGTTGTCGAAAGTGATATAGGGATCGTCAAGGTTGAGCCAGTAACCCATTTTCACGGTCAGGTCATCCCAGAGGTCCTTGTATTTCATCACTTCCTTGCGGCATTCCTTGTTGTAGTCATCAACAGAAATCTTTTTGCCAATATCCTCCTTAGTTATCCCAAGCTTTTTCTCAACGGCAATCTCAACAGGCAGTCCGTGCGTATCCCATCCCGCTTTGCGGTGCACATAGAAGCCTTTCATTGTCTTATAGCGGCAGAAGATATCTTTGATCGCGCGGGCCATCACATGGTGGATCCCGGGAATGCCGTTGGCAGAAGGCGGGCCTTCATAGAAAATAAAGGGAGGATGATCCCTGGTGATCCTGAGGCTCTTCTCAAAAATCCCATACTTCTCCCAGTACGACCGGATCTCATCTCCAATCCTCGTCAGGTCAAGATTCTTATATTCAGGATACCTGGTTTTCATATACTCCTTCCCGTTCCTTCGTAAAAAACGTGCAAAATTATAAAAAAAACCAATACGTTGTTAGAAATGAAAGAAGCAGTCTTTTTGTAACTCTGTGACTCTTTGACTTTGTGACTTATAGAATCCGTACCTTTGCTCATACTATGAACCTTAAAGAAGAAAACACGAAGCATTTTACCATTCCGGTTTTCATACCGATGGAAGCCTGTCCATTTCAATGCATTTTTTGTGATCAGAAACGGATCAGCGGGAGAATGAAAGTGCCAACTTCAGAGAATGTCATCAATCTTATTAAATCCCACTTGGTGACCCTGCCGGAAAAGAATGCTGAAATTGAAGTCGGGTTCTTTGGAGGGACTTTTACCGGGCTTTCGGATAAGACGCAGAGGGCTTATCTTGATATAGTCCTTCCTTTTATTGATAAGGGGAGGATACAAGGTATAAGGCTTTCAACCCGCCCGGATTTTATCTCCGGAAAGATCTTAAGTCTTCTACGGGAATATCCGGTCAGGACTATCGAACTTGGGGCACAATCGATGGATGATGAGGTATTGAGAAGATCCGGAAGAGGACATACCTCCAGGGATACAGAAAACGCCTCCCGCATGATCCTCAGTGCAGGATTTTCATTGGGTCTTCAAATGATGATAGGCCTGCCGGGCGATACAGAAGAAAAATCAGTGACTACTGCCAAAATGATAGTAGAACTCGGAGCCAGCGAGTCACGGATCTATCCTGTCATTGTTATCAAAGGCACTCTACTAGAAGAACTCTACCTGAAAGGAAGATATAAGGCGCTTGAGTTGGAGGAGACCATAGAGGTGACAAAAAAGGTAGTCAGGATCTTTGAAGAATCAAATGTAAAAATAATCCGTATCGGGCTTCATCCTTCAGAAGGTTTATTGAACAGGAACGATTATGTAGCCGGCCCTTTTCACCCTTCATTCCGGGAACTGGTGAATACTTCTGTCTGGGCTGACCGTTTCAATGACCTCCTGAAAGAAAAGCATGGTGAAACATTGGAGATCATTGTGAATCCTGTTGATTTGAATCACGCCATAGGGTATTATGGAAAGAACCGTCTATTGCTTGAAAAGCATTACCGGATAGTAAAGTTCAATGCAAACAGTGAGATAAAAGAAAAGACCTTTTATGCTGATAATTATTGACAAGAAAATCCCAAAGGAAGCTAAAGACAAATTATCTGCGTTAGGTAATATCCTTGAACTTGAAACCGAAGGAATAGTGTACCCAGCTATATCCGGTCATCCCGATATTTTCATTTGTCAAACCCCTCAGAAGTTAATCATATCTCCCAACCTCCCCGAAACCTATATTGATAAAATAAAGCAACAAAACATTCCGTTTATAACTGGCAATCCATCTTCTATCCTCCATTCTCAATACTCAATCTTCCATCCTCCATCTTCC
>CAZUYY010000222.1:0-4986 GCA_964624935.1 uncultured Prolixibacteraceae bacterium | reverse complement strand
ATAAAGAAAGGCGCGTTTGATTACATCTCCAAGCCGCTCGATTTAAACCGGCTTCTGATAACCATCCGGAATGCAATGGATAAATCCAGCCTCGTGGATGAAACGAAGATTCTGAAGAAAAAAATAAATGGCGTCCACGAAATGATCGGTGAATCGGAAGAAATCCTGAAAGTAAAAGACCTTATCGCTAAAGTTGCTCCAACTGATGCACGTGTATTGATCACCGGAGAGAATGGTACCGGTAAAGAATTGGTTGCCCGGTGGATTCATGCCTTGAGCAAACGTTCTGAAAATCCGTTTGTCGAAGTGAATTGTGCAGCCATCCCTTCAGAATTGATCGAGAGCAACCTGTTTGGCCACGAAAAAGGATCTTTTACTTCTGCCATAAAGCAACGAAAAGGTGATTTTGAGCTGGCTAATGGAGGTACCTTATTTCTCGATGAGATCGGAGATATGAGTCTCTCAGCCCAATCAAAGGTTTTACGTGCTTTGCAGGAAAACAAGATTACCCGTGTTGGCGGTGAAAAGGAATTCCCGGTTGATGTACGGGTGATTGCCGCGACGAATAAAAACATTAAAGAAGAACTTGAAAATAAAAACTTCCGCGAAGATCTTTATCACCGGTTGAGTGTGTTCCTGATCGATGTGCCCCCCCTATCGAAACGACTGGATGATATCCCCCTGCTGACAAAGCATTTTATTGCCGAGATCTGTGAACACCAGGGAAAAGCCCCGCTGGTTGTCACGGAAGACGCTATCGAAGCATTTAAAAAGATCAAATGGACAGGCAATATCCGTGAACTTAGGAACGTCATCGAACGGCTGGTGATACTTTGTGATAATATGGTCACAGAAACAGAAGTTAAAAAATATTCAATGCCATTATTTTAGTTTAATTAATAACATATGAGACTTCGTAAAAATATTGCAGTCAGTGAAGCAGGGCTGCTCTTCAACCCGGTAACCGGAGAATCCTATACGGTGAACCCAATTGGGGTCGAAATTGTCAACCTTCTAAGGGAAGAAAAAAGCCTTGAGTATATCAGCAAATTCATCTTAGGTAAATATGCAACGGATAAGGATACCTTTGAAAAAGACTACAACGACTTCATCCTGATCCTCGGACATCACAACCTACTGGAAAGTTATGAAGAAAAGAAAGCTTAACATAGCTGTCTCCGGACTGAATGCAATAGACAGCCCCGGTCCAGGTGTTGCTGTGATAAGAGCGCTCAGAGAAGCTAAATCGTTTGATGTCAGGATCATCGGACTTTCTTATGAATCGCTTGAACCGGGCATTTACATGCACGACATTGTCGACCACTCCTATTCAATTCCTTATCCTGCTGCCGGAATAGATACACTCTTGGCTCGCCTGGAATATATTCATGAAAAGGAGAACCTTGACGTGATCATTCCAAACTTCGATGCTGAACTTTACCCGTTCATTAAGCTGGAACCAAAACTTAAGACAATGGGCATTCATATGTTTCTGCCCACCCTTAAACAGTTTGAAGAAAGGCATAAGGTCAACCTTAATGAGTTTGGTAAGAAATACAACATTAATGTTCCGGCGGGCAAAGTTTTATACGACCTGAATACAGTCAATAGCCTTCAATCAGAATTTTCCTTCCCCCTGATCGTGAAAGGAAAATTTTACGATGCCTCAATTGCATACAGCATCGAACAGGTGAAGACCTATTACAATAAAATAAGCGCCAAGTGGGGACTCCCGATCATTATCCAGGAATTTATCCATGGTACGGAATTCAACGTAACAGGACTTGGCGATGGTAAAGGCAATACCATTGCAGCTATTCCGATGCGCAAACAATATATCACCGACAAAGGAAAGGCCTGGGGAGGCATTTCAATCTCTGATGAGAAGATGCTCGATATGACCCGTAAATTCCTGCGTGCCACAAAATGGCGCGGCGGTTTTGAGCTCGAGTTGATGAAAAACAAAGACGACGAACTTTACCTATTGGAAATCAACCCAAGACTTCCGGCCTGGATATACCTCGCAGTGGGTGTCGGACAAAATATTCCCGAAGCGATGGTAAATCTGGCTTTAGGCGTCATGGTGAAACCTTTTACCAAATATATTGTAGGAAAAATGTTCGTCCGTTATTCATGGGACATGATCGTTGACAGGGAAGAATTTGAACAAATCTCCCTCTACGGCGAACTTTAAAAAATAGCAAAATGGCAAAAAAGCAAAATGTTAAAACTAACATACATTCTCACTCTGTCACTCTGTCACTCTGTCACTCTGTTACTCTGTCACTTTGTTACTCTGTTACATTTATAAATATAATTAACCCAATAACATGAGCAAACTCAGATACGAACGGCCGGTAATTAAGAAACTTGAAACCGGAATGCCTAATAAATTCGGGACCAGAACAGAATATGAGCCGATGACACACATCGAAGGGATGGCGGTGAAGGAACTGATCAGGAAGTTTGATTCGCCCTTGTTTGTCATCTCAGAGAAAACCATACGCGATACGGTTAAAAAAGCAAAAAAGGCTTTTGTAACGCGTTATCCAAAGGTTCAGTTTGCCTGGTCGTATAAAACGAATTATCTGAATGCCATCTGCAGTATCTTCCATCAGGAAGGTTCCTGGGCAGAAGTAGTATCGGGCTTTGAATACGACAAGGCCATCAGCCTGGGTGTGGATGGCCGGAAGATCATCTTTAATGGTCCGGATAAAAGTGAGGATGATCTTGTAAAAGCTATAAATCACGATTCACTGATCCACATCGACCACCTCGATGAATTATACTCCATCACCGAACTTGCTGACAAACTGAAAAAGCGCCCCAGAGTAGCTGTAAGGGTTAACATGGATACAGGTGTATATCCTTTATGGGATCGTTTCGGGTTTAATTATGAAAATGGTCAGGCATGGGATGCCATTAATAAAATAATGCATTCGGAAAAGATGGAACTGGCCGGGCTGCATTGTCACATTGGCACTTTCATGCTCTCTCCTTTTGCATATGGCGTTGCTGCATCCAAACTGGCTGAACTGGCCCTTGCTATTGAAAAGAAATTCAAACATGAAATAAAATATATCGACATGGGCGGCGGCTTTGCATCGAAGAACACCCTGAAAGGTTCATATCTTCCGGGAAGTGATATCAATCCAACCTTTGATGACTTCGCAGAAGCCATTTCGACAGCCTTGCTTGACAGTAACTTCCAAAAAGACAAATTACCAATGCTTATTCTTGAAACCGGCAGGGCCCTGGTTGATGAAGCAGGCTATTTGTTGGGAACAGTGATCTCGAACAAGCGTTCAAGCACCGGCCGGCGTAATACCATCGTCGATATCGGGGTAAATATTCTTTTCACTTCATTCTGGTACGACCATAAGATCACACCGGCACAACCCTTTACCCATTATTCGGAAGATACCTGCGTGTACGGTCCCCTCTGCATGAATATTGATGTCATCCGGGAAAGTGCCAACCTCCCGTTGCTCAACATGGGCGACCATATTGTGATCCATAATGTGGGGGCTTACAACATGACACAATGGATGCAATTCATAACCCTGCGACCCAACGTAGTACTGATCGATATGGACGAAAAGCCTCACCTTATCAGAAGCAAGGAATCACTGGAAAATATGAATAGCATGGAACGATTACCCTCGCACCTCAAAGAATTTTGAAATTAATTCGTAATTCCTAATTCGTAATTTTTAAATTATTGCCATTGAGGTTCAAAAAGCTTACATATCTCTTCCCCTCATTCTTCTCCAGCCTGGCGAACAGCTATACCCAGATCTTTTTTTCAAATAACAGGGTATTTGCCCTTATCTTGATACTGGTTTCTTTTCTCGATTTTTGGGCTGGGGTGAGCGGTGTGATCTCCGTCTTGATATCCAATACCCTGGCTTACCTCATTGGATTCAACCGTGAGAATATAAAGAAAGGCTATTATGGGTTTAATAGTCTACTGGTCGGCTTAGCCCTCGGAGTATATTATCAGCCCGGGCTGCAATTTTTCATTGTACTCATTTTTTCTTCGATACTAACCCTTTTACTCACTTTGCTCCTTGAAGGGGTGATCGGAAAATATGGACTTCCTTTCCTGAGTGTCTCATTTTTACTGGCAACCTGGCTGGTAAGCCTCGCCACACGGCAATTTACTGCACTTCATGTGAGTGAACGGGGTATCTTCATGACAAATGAAATGTTTGCCTTGGGCGGACACAGGATGGTTGCATCATATAACTGGCTGACCAATCTTGGGATTTATGGACCCGTCAGGCTGTATTTCACATCGCTGGGGGCTATTTTCTTTCAATATCACATCTTTGCCGGCATTCTTGTTGCAATAGGACTTCTCATTTATTCGCGCATTGCATTTATTCTCTCCCTGGTGGGTTTCTTTTCCGCCTATGCCTATTACAATTTTATCGGTGCCGATATCCATGAACTTAGTTACAGCTTCATCGGTTTTAATTTTATCCTTACCTCGATCGCCATTGGCGGCTTTTTCATCATTCCCTCCTGGTGGTCATTTTTATGGGTGATACTTCTTACACCGCTTATTTCAATCATTCTTACAAGTACGAATGTCATATTCTCAATCTTCCAGCTATCAGTTTATAACCTGCCTTTTAATGTTGTCGTGCTGCTCTTTCTCTATTCCCTGAAGTTTAGGGAAAGATTTTATGATAAACCCCGGTTAGTGATCTACCAGGAATTTTCGCCTGAGAAGAATCTTTATTCCCACAGCAACTATAAAGCCCGTTTTGGCAGATCACTCTTCTTTCCCTTTGCGTTGCCTTTCTGGGGTGAATGGAAAGTGACCCAGGGTCATAATGGTAAGTATACGCATAAAGGCGACTGGCGTCATGCATGGGACTTTGAAGTGACGGATGAAGCAGGCAATACCTGGTCCGGCAGCGGGAAGAACCGGGAAGATTATTATGCTTTTAACAAACCCGTAATTGCACCTGCGGATGG
>CAZUYY010000221.1:0-5003 GCA_964624935.1 uncultured Prolixibacteraceae bacterium | reverse complement strand
TTAATTACATGGATAAATGGATAAAAAGAATGATGATGTTTAAACTCCAATAATTTTCCTCACCTGGGGATAGCGAGGTAGTAATAAAAAAATGAAGGTGTTTTTCCTTTAGAGATGGTGAGTTAACAAAATTCTGCCGAAAGTAGATAAAATCTAAAAAGCAGAGATTTCATCAAAATAATAACAAACTTCGCCGATCTCTTTTGATATCACGAGTTTTGTTAGTGAATTGATTTTAGTAATCGACAAATATAATAGTATTTTTTTAAAAGCAATACATTTTTGTTAAATAAATATAAAAAAACAATGACTTGGGCTATTTCTTTTTTTGTTATGCTGGAGCGAAAAGATAATTTACGATTGGACGATTTACGATTCCCGATTGAATTTTTTGATTGACGATTTACGATTGAACACAAGACAACTTATGAATTACCCCAGCCTTCAGGCTGGGGGTAAGGAAACCTATAAAATATAGGACTTTAGTCCAAAACAAAAACACTTTTGGACTAAAGTCCAGGTTGATATGCACTTTTGTACCCCCGCGCTAAAGCGCAGGGTAATTTATTTTCGTCTTAGCACATCAAATAGCGAATTAGCCGTCCTGTTAAAATTATGACAAAAAATGATACCATATACATGTTCTTATCGCTTTTTATGACTAAATTGCATCGTTATTAACAACTATAGCCGCATTAGTGATGAAATGCATAACCCTGATCACCCTGATAGCATTATCGGTTACTGCAGTGTCCTGCAAGCAATCGCATCGGTCTGAAATTATCAAAAATTGCGATTTGATCAGTCCGCAATATATCGTGAAAGCGCAAA
Source organism: uncultured Prolixibacteraceae bacterium (assembly GCA_964624935.1). Taxonomy (GTDB): domain Bacteria; phylum Bacteroidota; class Bacteroidia; order Bacteroidales; family FEN-979; genus FEN-979. The sequence continues at coordinate 4,172 of CAZUYY010000221.1, read as the reverse complement.
TTAGTACAAAGAATGCAATGGCAGTACTAAAGTATTATCCCAGTGAATTTATAAAATCGGACTCAATATTGATTGCTCCGGTAGTTTATGTGATCAATCCTGAAGATTCGGATTTTGTAAGGATTGTCTGTACTGCTGTCCGGGAAACAAAGCCATTATCGGGAATGCTGTTAATTACAAAAGAAACCGATATGGATTTGACCAAGTGGAAGCTTTGTTTGCCAAAGGATTCATTGAATTTTGTGACAATGAAAACTGTATTTTGTGATGTTCAGTTTAAAGGTGAATAAACATAAAAAAATGAAACGATTACTTCTTCTTTCTCTCATGATCCTGACTGGATTGACCAATTCCTTTGGACAGTCCCGACAATTACCACAAGACAGTATATCCAAAGCCCGGCAGGCAAATAAGGACAGGTCGATCTTCCAGAAGATCGACCACGGGAATTTCTATGGGACAACCACCGGTCATCTCCAGGTTGCCAGGGGCCAGGACACTACTCTGCTCGACTTTCAGGCATCACCAACAACGCTCGAATTAATAAAAGAAGATGGGCCGGCCTATGACAAGAGTACAAAAAAGTACTCCACAAAAACAACAAACGGCAAGACCTCCCTTATCTATGAGGCTTATTCACTGGCAAACAGCATCACTCTTGTTTTTGACGAAGAACATTATTACATAAGTACGATAGACGGCGCATGCAAGATGTGGATTGACGGGACAAACTTTAATTACCGTCATGAGGGAAGCATCGAGTACCTGACATTATCTATTGAAAAGCCGTTGTACCTGACGAATGTTGATCCTGCACTGCAAAGAAAAAACCAGGGAGGGCCGGCCATGATGAGACCGGTGAGAGAGCTCACGATATTGCCGGGATCGAAGCTCATTCTGACACTGAGGAAATAAAGAGTGAGAGAGTGACAGAGTGACAAAGGAATTGATTACGCAAGGCGGACAAGTGGACAGGCGGACCAGAATTCGTAATTAATTTTTTATGATTTTCCCCACTTCCACCGTCCCGTCATTTGTCAGCCTGACAAAATAAACTCCACCGGGCAGGTTGCTGATGTCAAGTTGTGTTCTGGGTCCGGTGATCTGGCGGCTGATGAATTCCTGTCCCTGAGTGTCGACAATTACAAGGCTGCTTTCCTTTACTGGTACTGTCAGTTCTATCGTTATGTTATCTGTTGCCGGATTAGGATAGATGGATAACCTTGATCCCGGTTTTTCATTAATCCCTACAAAAACTGTATCATATTTCATTACTGTTGTCTTCCAGGAATTTGCGCCATCCGTATAACCTACATAAGGTGTTCCTGATGGACCGAAGGCAAGACTTGTCCAACCAGCGTTTCCTGCAGAAAATCCAGGATGTCCGACACTTACCCAATTGTTTCCGTCAAATTTCATTAACGTAGCTTCATAGGAATTTAATGAATCCATATAAGCTACATAAGGTTCACCGGATGGACCGAAGACGAGGCTTTCATAATAAGCCTCTCCGGCTGAAAATCCAGGATTACCAACATTAACCCAATTGGTTCCGTTAAATTTCATTACCGTGGCTTTATGACCATTTCCCCAATCCTCAAAAGCAACATATGGTTGTCCGGATGGACTGAAGGCAAGGCTTGTATACCATGCTTGTTTTAACGAGAACCCCTCATTCCCAACATACACCCAATTGAGTCCGTTAAGTTTCATTACCGAGGCTTTGGAGGAATCTCCGGCATCCTCAAAAGCAATATAAGGCACGCCAGAAGGATCGAATGCAAGGGTTGTATATGAAACTGACCCTACTGAAAAATCAGTATTTCCAACATCTATCCAATTCGTTCCATTGTATCTCATTACAATTGCCATTCCGCCATTTTGTGCATCCGAAAAAGCTATATATGCTACACCCAATGGACTAAAGGCAAGGTTCTCACTTTCAGTCCCTGCCGGTGAGAAACTATGATTTCCAACGGTAATCCAGCTAGTTCCGTTATATTCCATTACGGTTGCCCCTAAGTTATACCAACAATCCTGATAAGCCACCCAGGGATGACCAGAGGTGTCGAAGGCAAGGCTGGTATATTCGACCACTCCTGTTGAAAAACCTGCTTTTCCAACAACCACCCAGTTGTTTCCATTGAACATCATTACGGTCGCTTTCTGGCCATTTGCATAATCCATGTATGCCACATAAGGCTGACCAGACGGACTGAAAGCAAGGCTTTGATACCATGCCTGTCCTGCTGAAAAACCAGCATTTCCGACGTTCATCCACATATAATCCAATGGGGAAGATTTGTACCAGGGCATCTGAGCACCGGCAATGATTGGAAACAAGAACAATAAAATACAGAGAAGTTTTTTCATATAACCCTTGTTATTTACGATTTATGATTGTAAAGTTACGATTGTATTTTGGATTTATGAAGGACGAATTCCGATTATTATTGACCATTCTTTTCCGGTTTCAGATATCCCATTATTGTATTTACATAATTTTCAAAGGCTTTTATGCCTTGGGGGGTTATTTTACAAATTGTTTGAGGGTAGTTATCTTTAAATTGTTTTATCACCTTAATGTACCCTGCTTCTTTTAGCTTTTGCAGTTGTACGCTCAGATTTCCCGAGGTGGCGACAGTTTTTTCCTGAATATACCTGAACTCAGCCTTATCGACGCTCACAAGAACTGACATAATGGCAAGTCTGAGCTGGGAATGCAACAGGGGGTCTAATTCTTTAAACATTTTCTTTCCTTAATGATTGCCGGTACATTAATCCGGGAATTAAGTTGCCCATTATCATTGAAATACAAGCAAGTAAGTTTTGGAGTTCTGCGGAAATAAAAAAAGTTGCTATCGCAAATACGATGAAAATGACTCCACCTAAAATTAATGGTTTGTATTTTATTAATCCTCCGGAGATAAAAGTAGCCCCTCCTATCAGGAGTAAAAAAACAGGAGTTATAATTGAAATGTCGTCAAGCAAAATGAGACAAACAATTGCAACAGCCAGTTGCATCCCAAACCCAATCCAGATATATCCCATCCATTTTTCAATATATGTATTAACTTTTGGCTTTTTATCCTGCCTCCTCGAAAAGATTATGCTGATTATACCTCCAACTGCATAAAGAAGATTGGTATAACCAGAATAATCCTGCAAGTTGAGTCTGATCAGACAAAATCTTGATAAGTAAATCAAAGCAATTACACTTCCCCATAACACAAAGTAAAAATACCCATCATCAAGGTTTCCCTTTGCTACAGAAATTGTTTCATTCAGAACTTTCATTGCTTCCTGTTGGTTAAATTTTTTTTCGGGAGTTTCCATCGTGTGATTTTTTTAGATTGATACATGTATAAACTAAGTGCAAAGATAAAGTAGTTTATAATATAAACCAAATATTTTTATTTTTCATGGATTGCAACAAGAATGACAGCTCATCCTGAAGAGTTACAGAGGGTCAGTATTTGAGGATGTTCCTGGAAAGACCGATAAAAGTGATTTTCGTTTGGACGATTTACGGATGAATTTTGAGATTGACGATATTTGATTTAAGTATGGTGGACGTGAGGAGTACTATAGATTAAGGTTGAGCTAATGCTATTGATTATTGTTTCCACTTTGGCTAATGACCGGTTTATCTTTTAAGAAAATTTGTCCTTTGACTAACCACGATATTCCGAAAGCCCATAAGGTGGTTGTTTTCATGGGACAGTTTATTTTGACCTCTCAAATTTAAAAGATATCTTCAACATGCAGAATACAGAAATGCAGAATGCAGAAATTAATACTATCTTATCAGACAACCCAAAAGTTTTTTTGCTGTCTTTAATGTAATAATATAATTCATTATATTTGCCTGTTCAACTTCCTCCCCATGAAGAGAATTCTCCTCTCTGCGATTGAAACCTTCTTATAAATATCTTAGGATATGAAACATATTATATTACTGATCATTATTTTTTGTTATCCGTTTCTTTTACAGGCACAATGGTACCCTGTTACTATGCCCGACCCTTCGAACTTTAATTCGATGATGTTTACTGATTTACTCCATGGATATCTCGCGGTTGGGGATGGTAGCCTTTTTGAATCATCTGACGGAGGTATAAGCTGGCATCAGGTATTTACAGGTACAACAAACTCCCTGGCAGATATTTATT
>CAZUYY010000220.1:0-5004 GCA_964624935.1 uncultured Prolixibacteraceae bacterium | reverse complement strand
ACCCCAAAGAAACACGGTTAAAACTAATTCAGGCCCTCGAACTGACCCAAAATAAGAGCAAGACCAATCCACCAAAGAAACACGGAAATATACCGCTGTGAGTTTGTAATGTGGAATTATTCGTGGGATGGACAAAATGTAATATCTTTGGATATTTAATTGTCATCCGGCTATGATTAATATTAAGGATCAGATAAAAAGCCTTTCTTCAGAATATTTTGAGGAAGTACGTGCAATCCGCCGTCATTTTCATCAGCATCCGGAACTTTCCTGTGAGGAATTTAAAACTGCTGAATTCATTTGCAGGAAGCTTGATGAATATGGGATAACCTATGTTAAAGGAGTTGCAGAAACCGGAATTGTAGGCATTATCAACGGGATCAACCCTGAATCAAGGAACATCGCATTGCGGGCTGATATGGATGCATTGCCCATCCATGAAGAAAATGCCGTTGAATACAAGTCGCTGGTACATTCAAAGATGCATGCCTGTGGCCACGATGTTCACATGTCAAGCCTTTTGGGTACGGCAAAGATCCTGAACAAGATCAGGGAGCGGTTTGAAGGGAGTGTGAAATTGATCTTTCAGCCCTCTGAAGAAACCTATCCCGGTGGCGCCATCCGCATGATCCGTGAGGGTGTGCTGAAGAATCCGGAACCGGTATCCGTAATCGGTCAACATGTGATCAACACAGTGGATGCGGGAATGATCGGCTTAAAAGCAGGGCCTTACATGGCTTCTACGGATGAGATCTATCTGATCGTCAAGGGTAAAGGTGGACATGCGGCAACCCCCGAAATGGTGATCGATCCAATCCTGATCGCATCCCATATTGTAGTGGCATTGCAGCAGATTGTCAGCCGGAATGCAAATCCATTCACTCCCACTGTAATCTCCTTTGGTAAGATCTCCGGGGAAGGCCGGACAAACGTTATTCCAGACAAAGTTTCCGTTGAAGGCACCGTCAGGACTTATGATGAGACCTGGAGAAAATCCATCCATGAGAAGATCACCTTCATGGCCTCTTCCATTGCAAAAAGTATGGGGGGAAGTTGTGAAGTGAGGATCGCCCATGGATACCCATTCCTCGATAACGATGTTCAACTGACCTCTGAAATCCGTGAATGGGCAATAGAATATCTTGGAGAAAAAAACGTTCTTGAACTGGATGCACGAATGACATCGGAAGATTTTTCTTACTTTGCGAACGAGCTTCCTTCCTGTTTTTACCGGCTTGGGATCAGGAATGAAGAAAAGGGCATCGTTTCCAATCTGCATACCAGTACGTTTGATGTGGATGAAAGTTGCCTTCAAACGGGAATGGGACTCATGGCATGGATCGCCATCAAACGTTTGAACCAGTAATCTTTATTTATGTATAAGCATTTTTTGTATTTTTTTATATTCACTCTTCACTGTTCACTGTTCACTGTTCATTGCATTGCCCAGGATCATCCGGCTGCCGCTGTCCCGGTACTGCCATTTCAGACAAATGCCACAGATAATAATGATGAACAGGTTGCCATGCAGTTTTTCATGAATAAAGAATATGAGAAGGCAGCCGACATTTATGAACGGCTTTATGATCTGAAACCCTCATATTACCTTTATTCCTATTATTTTGTCAGCCTGGTTGAGATTGGGGATTTCAACAGGGCAGAAAAGCTGGTAAAATCAGCGCAGAAGAATGACAAGGAATCCCTGAAATACTTGGTAGATCTGGGTTATGTTACTTACAGAAAAGGTGATGAGGAGAAGGCCAAAAAGATATACGATGAATCTATTAAAAAACTTGAACCGAATCAGCAACAGATTGCTGATCTTGCCAATGCCTTCATCAGCCGGAACGAAAATGAATATGCCGAAAAAGTTTACCTGAAAGGGCGTCAGCTCCTGAATAATACTTACCCCTTCGGATTTGAACTTGCAATGATCTATGAAAGAACAGGAGAATTTAAAAAAGTACTGGATGAATATTTTAACCTTTTAGAAATTAACAAAACCTATTTACCAACTATTGAAGACCGCCTCCAATATGATCTTGCCAATGATCCTGATAATTCGAAGAACGAAACATTCCGTAAATACCTGCTTGAGAAATCACAGAAAGAACCCGATAAAACGTATTATTCGGAAATGCTTTGGTGGTATTCCATTCAGCAAAAAGATTTTGATCTTGCATTGATCCAGGCGCGGTCACTTGACCGTCGTTTAATGGAAGACGGAGGAAGGGTTTTCCAGTTGGCAAAAATGGCAATCTCGAACGAGGAATATGGATCTGCAATCGAAGCCTATAAATATGTGATCTCGAAAGGAAAAGAATATCCGTTCTATGATGAAAGCCGCACGGAATTATTGAATACAAGGTTCATTCAGTTGGTTTCACATCCCAATCCATTAACAAAATCGCTGACCGAACTGGAAAAAGAGTTCGAAACAGAAATCGCTCAGACTACAGATCATAGTCAGTTTGTGATCCTTTCAAAAGACCTTGCTCACCTGGAAGCTTTTTTTCTTGGAAAGAACGAATCCGCCATTGCCATGTTATCGAAAATTGTGGAGCGAAACGATATAGATCTTAAGCTAAGATCTCAGGTTAAGCTCGAACTGGCTGATATTTACCTGTTCACCGGCAATGTGTGGGATGCTACATTGTTATACCAGCAGGTCTATATGGATTTTAAAAACGATGAGATCGGGGAAGACGCCAAGTTTAAGAATGCAAAATTATCTTATTACATTGGTGAATTCAAATGGGCACAGGCGCAACTGGACATCCTGAAAGCAGCTACTGCGAAACTTATTGCCAATGATGCAATGGCATTGTCGCTTCTTATCAGCGAACATTTTGATCCCGACAGTAACACTGTCGCCCTGAGGTATTTTTCTCATGCTGATCTTCTTGAATACCGGAATAAAAATGAAGATGCCCTGAAAACTTTGGATTCGATCGCACTGACATTCAAGGATCATACTATATTTCCTCATATGTATATGGAAAAGGCCAATATTCTGAGAAAAGAGGGGAGATTTCAGGAAGCGGATACCCTCCTCGGAACCATAGTCAAAACATACCCCGACGATGTGCTTGCAGACCAGGCTCTGTACTTGCGTGCCCGCCTGAACGAGGAAGATATTAAAGATATGTCGAAGGGAATGACATACTATGAATCGCTGATGAGTAAATATCCAGGAAGCATCTATGTTCCTGATTCCCGGAAAAGGTTCAGATTATTGAGGGGAGATAAAGGATTCTGAAATGATACGGCCGAAAAAACACCTGGGGCAGCATTTCCTCCATGATGAAAACATTGCCCGCAAGATTGTCGGTTGCCTTTCCAGGGATGTTATCAATGTTATCGAAGTTGGTCCGGGGTTAGGGGTCCTGTCAAAATATCTTCTCGAAGATCCGGGATTGAATCCATTTTTTTTTGAGATTGATAGTGAGGCAGTCCTATATCTTCAACAGAAGTATCCTGCCATATCCGGCAGGCTGATGGAGAAAGATTTTCTGCAGGCCGACCTTTCGGCAATTCCTGTTCCGTTTGCTGTCATCGGTAACTTTCCTTACAACATTTCGACACAGATCCTGTTCCGCGTGCTCGAATACAGGAATTCGGTCACCGAAGTGATCGGTATGTTCCAGAAAGAGGTTGCGGAAAGGATCGCTTCACCACCGGGTTCGAAAAAGTATGGTATTCTGAGTGTGTTGCTGAAAGCGTGGTTCGACATTGACTTCCTTTTCACGGTAAATGAAACAGTGTTTTATCCCCCTCCCAAAATCAAATCAGCCGTCATCCGTTTACAGAGAAACGAGGTTAAGAATCTGAATTGTGACGAAGAACTCTTTTTTACCACGGTAAAAAAAGCATTTAACCAACGCAGAAAGAAATTAAGGAATGCTTTAAATGGGATGATCCCGGATGGCAAATTACATTCATCCGGAATTCAGCCTTTGATGGATAAACGTGCAGAACAATTAAATGTGGGTGACTTTATTGAACTGACACGAATCCTTGAAGAGCGTACAGGAAGTTGACTTAAAATTCCTACTTTTGCATTTCTACATGACTTGTAAACCATGAGCAAGACTTCGTATAAAGGGAAAAGCCATTCATTGAAAGCTCCGGTAAAACGATTCTCTCCGGTCGACAAACCGAAAAGCACGACAAGGACTTCATCTGGCAATACCAGGATCCCATCTAAAGAGGTTGAGAAGACGAAAAGTTCAAAAAAAGCAAATCGTTTATTTGTCCTCTTCATTTTTATATTCAGCCTTATTCTTTATGGAAATACCGTTCTCAACAAATATTCGGTGGATGATAATTTTGTGACCGGCCCGAACAATGAACTCGTGAAAAAAGGGTTTGGAGCGATTCCCAAAATATTTTCCAGTTATTATATAGACACGAAAGGGAATGTAGGCAGCCAGCAAACTGATTACAGGCCTATCGTCAAGATGACCTTTGCCATTGAGTACGGTTTGTTCAGGAAGCTGAAACCCGGCATCAGTCACATCATCAATTTACTTTTCTATTTCTGGATCTCCACCCTGCTTTTTTTCATATTAAAGCGGTTGCTGAAAAATTACAATATCCTGTTCCCATTTCTGATAACCCTGCTGTTTATGGCTCATCCGGTTCATACGGAAGTGGTTGCCAGCCTTAAAAACCGGGATGAATTGCTATCGTTCCTATGCGGCTTGGGTGGATTGCACTTTTTTCTTAGATATGCTGAGAAGAAAAAGATCATCTATGTTATTGCAGCCCTGATCGTTTTCATTATAGGTTATCTGTGCAAAGAGTCAATAATTCCATTCGTGGCACTCTATCCGTTGGTATTGTACTTCTTCACTGATATGAAACCGAAAAATTTCATATGGATATTCGGGTCAATATTAATTGCGGGATTTCTCACCTATTACATCCCGCACCTTTTTCTTCCTGCGCCAATACATGTGAATGCCTTTGTCGAAAACCCCCTGTTCTTGGATAAAAATCTCT
>CAZUYY010000219.1:0-5024 GCA_964624935.1 uncultured Prolixibacteraceae bacterium | reverse complement strand
GCGGACAAGCATTTATGTTTTTTTGCGGTCTGCCAGATTTTTAATGATTGCAGTGATGACGGGGAGAAGGGAGATTGTGATAATTCCCAATATTACGAGTGTAAAATGGGTTCTTACATAAGTGATATTTCCGAAGAAAAATCCTCCGAATGCAAAGAGATTAACCCAGAGAATATTCCCTATAATGCTGAATGAAACGAATCGCAGGTACTTCATGGTTCCCACCCCGGCAACAAAAGGGGCAAAGGTTCGGATGATGGGCATAAAACGGGCAATTATCAGTGCCTTTCCTCCATGTTTCTCATAAAAGGCATGGGTCTTACTCAGATATTCTTTTTTAATCAGCTTATAATCTTTTTCATAAACTTTTAACCCAAGGAACCGTCCTATGAAATAATTACTGTTATCTCCGGAAAAAGCAGCAATGATCAGCAGAAAAACTATGATTGCAATATCCAGAGGATGGGATGCTTTGGCAGCAAATGCGCCTGCGGCAAAGAGTAAGGAATCTCCGGGAAGAAAAGGGGTCACCACGAGTCCTGTTTCGCAGAAGATGATCAAAAAAAGGATCAGATAGGTCCAATTCTGATAATCGTAGATCCATCCTTCCATATAAGTATCAATATGGAGGACGAAATTTATCAGTTCGTGAAGGAGGTGTAACATTTTATGACCGGATTTTCTGAAAAACGGGCAAAGATAAAGTTTTTATTAATGACCCCACCCCCGGCTCCTCCTGAAAGGTCTTTTTTTATCGCAAAGACGCAAAGACGCTAAAAAGCGCTAAGAGTATATCGTTGAATTTGAATTTTTTATGTCATTTTGTCTTGATGTTGAAATTTTAAAATGGGTTTTCGAAGTGGACTCAACTTTGAAAACTCTTATTTTTGTCCTGACGCAAAAACTAACGGGGAATGCCTTCAAGTCATCATTACCAACTGAATGAAATTATTGAATTGATCATTGACACTAATCCGGCAAAACTCCTGGATATAGGCATCGGTTATGGCAAGTATGGATTCCTTGCGAGGGAGTACCTGGAACTCTGGGAACAAGGTTCATCCTATGATTCGCATAAAAGGCAAATTGATGGGATTGAAGCTTTCGATGAATATATAACCCCTGTACACCGGCTCATTTATGATCAAATATTTTCGGGAGATGCAAAAGAGGTTTTACCTTTAATAAAAGACCGGTATGATCTTATCCTGATGATTGATGTTCTTGAACATTTTACTCATGAAGATGGAGTGAAAGTCCTTGAAGAATGCAGGAGATGCGGAAGAAATATTCTTATCTCGGTTCCAAGGAGCATGTCGGAACAGGAAGAAGTTTATGGAAATCCTTATGAAACTCATCGGTACAACTGGAAACGGAAAGACTTTTCTGAAATTCCGGATAAATTCTTTGTATACAATACAAAATCCACGATTTGTTATATCGGGGAAGATAGCCGTAGCATCAGTCATATTGTGAGAAAACGAAAATGGCGAAATAATCTGATCAGAATTCTTGAACTGACCGGGATCAAAAAGCCATTGAAATTCTTCCTTCGTAACCTGACGAGGTGAGATGGAGAAAAATTACCTCTAAATTTGCCGGAATATATTAATAAGATGATGTTATTGAACTATATTATCCAGGTTGGGCCTGTCCGAACCACACCTGTTGAACTCATTGCCGTTTTCTTTGGTCTGCTTTCCGTTTGGTCAATGAAAAAAGAGAGTATCCTTGCTTTCCCTTTCGGAATTATTAATGTCCTGATTTATGTGTTTATCTGTTTTTCAGCAAAATTATATGCCTATGCAAGTATCAATTTCTTCTATTTTGTGATGAGCGTTTATGGATGGTATAACTGGCTCCGGACAGGTGATAATGAAGAAAAGATAAAAATTACGGAATGTTCGAAAAAGGAAAAGATATTGTATGGTTTTGCCATTCTGGTTTTCTTTGTTATTTTGTGGGTTCTTCTTAAAAAGTACACGGATAGCATTGTTCCGGCCTGGGATGCAATTACAACGGCCATTTATATCATTGGTATGTGGCTTCTTGCGTTTAAGAAGATTGAGAATTGGATTTTGTGGATTGCGGGTGATACCATATCCATTTTCCTTTTTGCTTACGAGAAATTATTCTTCAGCAGTTTCCAGTTCCTGGTCTTTACGATCATTGCTGTGCTGGGATACATGGAGTGGAAGACTAAGTTAATTAAAAATGGAGGATAGAGGATGGAGGATGGAGAATGGATAAAATTCTAAAAATAGCGATAACCGGGCCGGAATCGACTGGGAAGTCGCGGCTTGCGATGGAACTGGCTGCGTATTATAAGACGGTTTATGTGCCTGAATTTGCAAGGGAATATATTGATCATCTTAACAGACCATACACTCAGGAAGATATTCTGAAAATAGCCAAAGGACAGATAGAGGGAGAAGAACGGTGGATTAAAGAGGCTGAACGCGTACTTTTTTGTGATACTGAACTGATCGTAACCAAGATATGGAGCGAAGTCAAATATGGCAATTGTAATTCCTGGATCCTGGAAAAGATAGAAGAAAACAAGTATGATCTTTGTCTGTTATGTGACATTGACCTCCCGTGGGAGGAGGATCCTCAGCGTGAGCATCCACACATGAGGGAAAAATTGTTCATGCTTTATCACGATGAACTGACCAGAAGGGGTGTTCCATTTAACGTCATTTCTGGATTGGGAAGGAAGAGGTTAATGAATGCAGTTGGATTTGTAGAACCGGTGCTTGCTAATAATCAATAGATTGAGACTGGTCTAAGTAGTTTTTTTTACAGCCAAGGCGCAAAGGCGCTAAAAAACGCTAAATGGACATTGAATAAACGCTTAAATATTCTTTTTCTGCCCCGCTGGTATCCGCACCGGTATGATCCTATGCCCGGGTTGTTCATTCAAAGGCAGGCTGAAGCGATTTCTTCAAGTTGCAATGTTGCAGTTTTATATGTTCATGCTGATGAACATGCGGGTAAAAGATACGAAACAGATTTTGCTGAAGAAAAGGGAGTAAAGGTCGTAAGGGTATATTACAGAGAACCAAAAATACCATTGTTATCAGGGTTTTTAAAGATAATCACATATTATCGTGCACACAGTCTTGGTTTTAAGATGTTACGGTCTTTCAAGCCGGATTTGATCCATGTTCATGTACTTACCCGTGAAGGAATAATAGCCCTGGTCAAAAAAAAGATAAATGGAATACCCTATGTGATAACTGAACATTGGTCGCGATATTTACCTGCCAGTGACTCTTTTCACGGTAGTTTTCGAAAAATGGTTACACGTCGGGTCATAAGATCCTCTGCTGCCGTGATCGCTGTTTCAGAGGCCCTTAAAAAAGCGATGTTGAGGTTTGATCTTCGGAATCCTAACTTTTTCGTATTACCCAATCCCGTTGAAACAAGCCTCTTCGTTCCCGGAGTGCGACCAACCGGAAGAAGCATCAAAAGATTCATTCACATCTCTTGTTTTGAAGACAGGCCAAAGAATATTTCAGGATTTCTTAGTGCTGTTAATAACCTATCAGGGAAAAGATTTGATTTTGAGTGTTATTTTATTGGTGATGGGCCGGAATTTGATTTGTGGAAAGACAGGGCAGCCGGACTCGGGTTACTCGGGAAGACGGTGTATTTTATGGGGTTGAAAGAGCAAAAGGAGCTTGTAAAAGAAATCCAGGAAGCTGATTTCATGGTACTATCGAGCAACTATGAAACCTTCGGAACAGTAGTGATTGAGTGCCTTTCCTGCGGTATCCCGGTTGTCGCCACAAGCGTTGGTATAGTTCCTGAGGTGATCAATGAAACGAATGGGATCATTGTGCAGGCAGGGGACAATAATGCGCTTGAAGCTGCAATAATCACAATGCTTGATAAGTTTAGTTCTTATGACCCGCAGGTGATCCGCAATACGGTTGTTAATAGATTTGACCATGTTACGGTTGCAGGGCAATTGATGGAGATCTATAATAAGTCACAGAGTGACAGAGTGACAGAGTGACAGAGTGATAGAGTGACAGAGGTCAGAGGACAGAATGCGGATAAGCGGGCAAGCGGACAGGCGGACTAATAAAAAAAGTCACAGAGTCACAAAGTCATAAAGAAATTACGAATTACGAATTAAGAATTAAGATTTTTTTAACTTACAAGTTCACCACATCACCAGTTCACCACGTCACCAACTATGCTGAAAAATATTCTCAGTACGATCACTACCCGTGTTGTTGTTGCGCTGCTGACGCTCGTTATTGTGATTGCAAATGCTCATTACCTGGGTGCTGAGAAAGTTGGCACAATCAGCCTGATCATACTTGCGATTGCTATTTTACAGCTTGTCAGCAACCTTGTTGGAGGTGGAGCGCTTGTTTACCTTGTACCAAGGGCGCCATTGCATGCAATATTTTTACCATCTTGTAGCTGGGCAATTATTACTTCAGCTTTGGGAACATTCCTTCTGAACATCTTGCATCTGATCCCTTCAGGGTATGCATGGCATGTTTATTTTCTGGCCCTGCTCTTGTCACTGTTCACTATTAATTTTATGGTACTGATGGGAGAGGAGAGGATCCGTACATATAATATAATCAGTTTATTGCAGGTTGTGATCCTATTTGCCTTTCTGATGTTCTTCTTTTTTGGATTGAAGAAACGGGAAGTCACGGCGTATCTGTATGCATTGTACATTTCCTATATTTTTGCATTCCTGGCAAGCCTTATTATGATCCTGTCTTCCTTTTCAAAAAAGGTCATCTCCGGACCCGTAAAGGTCATCCGGGAATTGGTCCGGATTGGATCGGTGATGCAGACAGGAAACATTCTTCAATTTTTTAATTACCGGCTTAGTTACTATTTCATTGAGTTTTTTATGAACAGAGCGGCTTTAGGTATTTATTCGGTCGGCATTCAGCTCTCCGAAACCATCTGGCTCATTGCCAAAAGCATACAACTGGTTCAATATACCCGGATCTCAAATGAGAAAGATGAAAAATATGCAGCGAAACTCA
>CAZUYY010000218.1:0-5053 GCA_964624935.1 uncultured Prolixibacteraceae bacterium | reverse complement strand
CTGCATTTACCGGAAAGGATCTTACGCCGGGAGGTTATATTGAATGTTATCCGGAAGGAATCAAAGAAAATGAAGCAAAGAACTCTTCTGCTTTCAGGCTGGATCAAAATTACCCGAATCCTGTCAATACTTCTACTGTCATCAGTTTTCAATTGTATGTCAGCAGTCCTGTTACGCTAACGGTGTATGATATTTTCGGGAGAGAGATCTCGGTGCTTGCAGATGAGACAATGACCCCCGGAAACTACCAACGAAAATTCGATGCTAATGACCTTCAGGGGGGCATTTATTTTTATACTCTCACAGCAGGGAACAATGCAGAAACTAAAAGGATGACAATAATCCCCTGACAAGTGCAAACTGGAAAGTAAAAAGTGCAATAAAAATGCAAAGTGTAAATTACAAACAGAGACAACCAACACCTTATACCCAATACCCAATACCCAATGCCTAATGCCCAATACCCAATTGTTATGAAAACAATACTCTTACTGATTTGCCTCCTGACCTGGATGGGTGCAGATGCCCAGAAGTGGGGGTTATATACGTTCTACAGTGAAAAAGGCAGCACTACAGCATATCTGATCGACACTAACAGCAACATTTATAAAACGTGGACTTTCGCTGCGGATAAAAAAACCTGTTTTTCATCCTATTTAATTCCCGGGGATACGGTTGTGAGAACTATAACAGACACTGCCAATATAATTAACGATGGCCCTACGTCAGGCGAGGTTCAGAAGGTTGACTGGAATGGCAATGTGGATTGGGACTTCATTTATTCGACCGATTCAACAGTTCTTCATCATGATATTCATCCATTACCAAATGGGAATGTTCTTATGATCGCACTGGATGTTAAAACTGCTTCCGAAGGTACACAGGCAGGAGCTTCCGTCAGTGAGATGAGGCATTCGGATAAAATCATCGAGGTCCAGCCAACAGGTCCCACAACAGGAACTATAGTATGGCAATGGCTTCTTTGGGACCATCTTTGCCAGGATTATGATCCAACAAAGAACAATTATGTTCCATCCATATCCCAAAACTCCCAGTTAATAAATATTAATTACAACAATTCGATGGATTTTTTCCATATGAATGGAATTGATTACAATGCTGCGCTGGACCAGATCACTTTCAGTTCTTTTACTTTTAGCGAGGTTTTTGTTATAGACCACAGTACTACCACAGAAGAAGCTGCAGGCCATACCGGCGGAAACTCCGGTCATGGCGGAGATATTATTTACAGGTGGGGAAATCCGGCAGCTTATGAAACAGCGGGTCCGATTGATTTTCACATTGTACACAATGCCCATTGGGTGCCTTCTGACAATCCTTATTATCCAAATTATTTGTGTGGATTCAATAATGAAGGGGGCTCAGGAGGCAATTCTTGTGTTGATATTTTCTGTCCTCCCTACGATGGATATAATTATTTGAAGACTCCTGGCCAGGCTTATGCTCCTGCAAGTTATGCATGGCGTTATCAGGCTTCCTGTCAATGTTCAAATGAGGGGACTTCGCAGCAATTACCAAATGGTAATTCATTGGTTTGTCTTACAACCTGCAATTCAATCATTGAAGTTGATCTTAATGGAACAACGCTATGGTCATTGCAGCCGGCCGGGAATGTTTCCAATGCGGAACGCTATTCGGAATGTTATGTCAGAGGTCCAATAGCATATGCCAGCGCTTCATCTGCAGAGGTGTCGGGCGGTACACAGGTAACTTTGTATTCACATGCTACATCAGTAACGGAAAACAACCCGGTGTACACCTATTCCTGGACATCTGTTCCACCAGGATTTACATCTTCACTTCAAAATCCTACTTTATATCCAACCTCCACGGCGATTTATACTGTCAACATCACAAATACTAATCTTGGATGTTCGGATACCGCTTCAGTTACTGTTCAGGTGATCGTGACCGGAATCAAAAATCAGGGCGGTCTCAAAAATGAACCGGTACTATATCCGAATCCGACGAACGGGATCGTCAATATCAAAGGTGCAGGAGAACAAGACGTGGAAGTAACCGTCCGCAATGTATATGGAGAAACTGTTTTGAATGTGATGAGTTTACCGGAAATTGATCTTTCCGGCGTCCCAGATGGTATTTATTATCTGACTGTAAAATATGGGAAGACGAAAATATTGAATTATAAAATAGTTAAGATCAACTAATGAGGTTATTATGAATAGTATGAAAAAGCTAATCTGCGTTTTAATATCCCTTTTTCCGGTTGTTGCATTTGCCCAAGAGGGTGGTTATAAATCTTCTCCGTTATATAATTGGGCAAATGTTGGAAATACCGGATTCTCAGCAGGAAGTGTTGAATATACCAGCCTCGCCTGCAGCCAATCGGATGGTCAACCTTATGTGGCATACTCTGATTATGTGAATGCCTACAAAGCCACAGTAATGAAGTTTAATGGTGAAAACTGGGAAAATGTCGGAAATGCGGGTTTCTCAGCGGGGTACATTCAATTTACAAGTCTTGCTTTTAGTCCATCCGGGGAGCCTTATGTAGGTTTTCAGGATTGGGAGGATTCTGCAAAAGCAACAGTGATGAAATTTGATGGTGCCAATTGGGTGAATGTGGGGAATGCAGGTTTCTCGGCAGGAGAAGCCTGGTACACGAGCCTCGCCTTCAGCCCGTCCGGCGAACCGTATGTGGCGTATATGGATTATGGAAATTTTTACAAGGCAACGGTGATGAGATTTGATGGAACCGACTGGCAAATTATTGGAAAGGCGGGTTTCTCGGATAGTGTGGTCCTGAATACAAGCCTTGCATTCAGTCAGGCAGGAGAACCCTATGTTGCGTATCAGGATATGGCATATTCCAATAGGATTACTGTAATGAAATTTAACGGAACAAGTTGGGTGAATGTTGGAAATGCGGGATTCTCATCAGATTCTGCAGGTTATATAAGCCTCGCCTTCAGTCCGTCTGAGGATCAGCCTTATGTGGCTTTTCAGGACCGGCAAAATTCTCAGAAGGCAACGGTAATGAAATTTACCGGTACAAACTGGGTGGTTGTTGGAAATGCAGGCTTCTCAGCAGGTGAAGCGGATTATACAAGCCTCGCATTTAACTCAACCGGTCAGCCTTATGTGGCTTTTAAGGATTGGGCAGATTCTCAAAAAGCAACGGTGATGCAATTTGACGGGACTAATTGGGTGAATGTTGGTACTGAAGGATTCTCAGCAAGTCATGCTACCTGGACAAGCCTCACTTTTAGTCCATCCGGCCAGCCCTATGTAGCGTATAGTGATTTCGAAAATTCCGGGAATGCAACTGTCATGTCTTATATTCCTTCTACCGGGATCAATGAATCTCATGATTCACAACTATCATTTTATCCAAATCCTGCAACAGATAAAATAACGATCGAACTATCGGGAGAAACGACAGAAAACAATCTGGCAATAGTGAATCTTGAGGGCCAGGAGCTGATAAAACAAAAAACAACAGATAGTAAGACACAAGTTGATATCAGCAGTTTGCCCTCTGGCATATATTTCCTGAAAATAACCGGAGAACGATTTTCTCATTTTGAGAAAGTTATCAAGGATTAACTTCACAGGAAAATTCTTTTCACCCATTTCCCGGAAACCTTAAAAAGGTTTTCAAGGCTTCCCTGTGCGGATAAAGTTAGTTTTTTTGACTTTTTATTCTGCAATTTTCCTAATTTTGGAAAAGAAACCTTCCCTGATCATGCAACTGACACAACTTTCTCCCAGAAAATCTCTTAATAAAGCCTATCTCAAGGTCAAGCCATCCAGAAGCGAAATCGGGCTTTTCAAGAAAAACCTCATCGAATTACTTGATGGTGTGGATGAATCAGAATCTGAAGAACACAACAAAAATGATCTGGGCGATTTTCTCAAGAATACATTCTATCACCCAAAGTTTTATATCAACACAAAAGACCGCACTGATCTTGTGATCTATAATGGTCCCGATTCAAAAAGCTTACCCGGCGTACTGATCGAAGCAAAAAAGCCTTCGAATAAAACGGAGATGATCAGGAAGGATAACCTGAATGCTAAAGCTTTTCATGAGCTTATCCTGTATTATCTCCGGGAAAGGATTACAAACCACAACCTTGAGATCAAACATCTGGTTGCGACAAATATCTATGAATGGTTTGTATTTGATGCCGTTCTCTTTGACAAGACGTTTGCCCAGGATAAAAAACTGGTACAGCAATTCACTGATTTTGAAGAAGGACGACTTGCAGGAAAAAGTACAGACTTTTTCTATAAGGAAATTGCAGAACCTTTCATGACAGGGTTAACGTCCGAAGTCTCTTTCACCTGGTTCGACTTCAGGGATTATGACCGGCCACTCAGGAATGAAGACAAAAAAGATGATTCAAAACTCATCGCTCTTTTTAAGCTTCTTTCGCCCGAACATTTGCTGAAGCTTCCTTTTGCCAACGACAGCAACAGCCTGGATAAGGCTTTTTATACTGAATTGCTTCATATCATCGGTCTGACCGAAACAAAGGAAGGCAATAAAAAACTCATCGGACGCAAAAAAGAAGGAGAACGTAATTCAGGTTCATTGATGGAGTGCGCTATTTTTGAACTCGACAACCTTGATAAAATTTCACGGCTTGAAAAGCCTTCTCATTTCGGTGAGACAGTTCAGGAACGATTGTTTAATGTTGCCCTTGAACTATCCATTACCTGGATAAACCGTATTCTTTTCCTGAAGTTACTGGAAGCCCAGATGATCAGGTACCACAAAGGGGATCCCTCATTTGCCTTTCTCAATTCCGGAAAGATACAGGATTTCGACGACCTGAATACTCTTTTCTTTGGTGTTTTGGCGCGCACTCCGGGCGAACGCAATGAAGAGGTAAGAAAGCTTTATGCCAACATTCCTTACCTGAATAGTTCGCTGTTTGAACCCACCGCTATCGAACATTCCTGTTTATTCATAAGTCAGCTTAAGAATGGCAAATTACCAGTTATATCTTCAACTGTACTTAAAGACAGCCACGGTAAAAAGTGCAAGGGCGAGCTTTATACGCTT
>CAZUYY010000217.1:0-5053 GCA_964624935.1 uncultured Prolixibacteraceae bacterium | reverse complement strand
GGACTGTTTCCGACTATACATGCAGCAATTCGGATCAGGTGCGTATTACCAATGATGCACCCCCATCAGCGGCAGTAGCCGGTCCGAACCAGTCTTTGACCTGTGCGACCAGCACTACCATGGCAGCCACCAATCCTGCGACCGGACTGGGAACATGGGCATTTGTTTCACAAACAGGTGACGGGCCGACTCCGACCATTCTGAATCCGCTTCTTTACAATACTACAATCACCGGGTTAGGTCCCAATTCAAATGGGACTCCGGCAAATTACACCTTTAGCTGGACAGTTTCGAATGGGATCTGTCCAAGTAATACTGATAATGTCACTGTTACGGTTTATCAGTTACCGACGCCTGCCAATGCAGGCCCTGAGCAGTATTTATCCGACCAAACTTCAACTGCTATGGATGCAACAGCGCCTCTCATAGGAACCGGGACATGGACGCAAGTAAGTCCAGCTTCACCTGCTGTAACATTTTCTTCAACTACCGATCCCGATGCTACTGTTTCAAATTTGATTCCCGGAACCAACTATGATTTCCGCTGGACTACTACTACGGGATTTTGTTCTTCATATTCTGATGTAACTATCAATGACTGTGCACTTCCGACCACTGCAGATGTCTCCGGAACCCCGACAGGTTACTGTACTCTCGTACCAATGACATTGGCAGGGAACACCCCGTTAGTTGGTACAGGGATGTGGACACAAACATCAGGAACAACGGTATCCATTATATCACCAACGAGCCCGAATACCGTTGCAATCGGTGGAACAAGCGGAAATACTTATGGGTTTGCATGGACGATCAGCAATGGGCTATGCGGAGCCAATTCAGCCAGTGTAACAGTGACGATGTATGCTTTGCCAAGCCAGGCTGTTGCAGGTCCTGATCAGGAACTTTGTAATCCTATTACTTCAACGGAGCTTTCAGGCAATACCCCGACTTTGCCAAGTACCGGCTTGTGGAGTGTTGTTTCGGGCCCGAATACACCTACATTTTCTTCAACTACCGATCCCCATGCCACTATCTCAAACCTGATACCTGGGATATATATATTAACGTGGACGAACTCGAATGGACCTTGTTATACTTCCGACAATACACAGATTACTGTCTATGCTGCGACGACTCAAGCGGATGCGGGGCCGGATCAGTCATTGTGCGATGCAACCTCCTTCACCATGGCAGGAAATTCCCCCGGCACTGATGAAACCGGTACCTGGGTGCGGATCAGTGGTCCGAACAACCCTGTAATAACTGACCCGGGTTCTCCCACTACTACCATTACCGGAACCATTACCGGAATTTATGTCTTCAGATGGCAAATCACGAGTGGAAACTGTGGTACTACTCATTCCTCCGTAACAATTACAAATTATCCCAATGCGAATGCCGGATCCGATCAAACAGGACCTGCAACCTGCGGGTTGACAACAGTTACGCTTGCAGGAAATAATCCTTACCCGGGAACGGGTTTATGGACAGGAACCGGAGGCAGTTTTTCATCTCCGACTTCTTACAACTCCACATTCACAGGTATTGCCGGGAATGCATATACATTAACATGGACCCTAACCGGTGGAACGGCATGTTTGACCAGCAGTAATGTGTCAGTTACACTAAACTTAGTACCTGATGTATTTGCAGTATCAACTCAGGAATTATGCAATGGAGACAATACTACTACAGTGACTTTTACGGGAGATGTTTCAGGAACCGTATATAACTGGTCAAACAATACGACCAGTATTGGACTGGCAGCCAGTGGCACAGGAGATATTTTGCCTTTTACTGCCATAAATAATTCTGCTATACCTGTAGTTGCCACCATAACTGTAACACCATCTTATACAAATACAGGAGGAGTCGTTTGTACCGGAACCTCAAAAAGTTTTACGATTACTGTTGATCCCACCCCAACAATAACCAGCACTGCTACAGAAACGATTTGCAATAATACCGGCGTTGGTTATACGATCACATCGGCAACATCGGGAACGTCGTTTACATGGACTGCTTCATTGGTTAGTGGTACGATAACGGGATTTTCGGATTGTGGTTCAGGTTGTGGTAACAGTATCAACAACACTTTGGCTAATTCCGGTACATCGCCCGGGGTTGTAAGGTATGTAATAACCCCGACGGGCCCTTCACCAACCGACTGTCCGGGAACGACATTTAATTTTGATGTAACGGTAAACCCGACCCCCGATGTAATTCCGTCCCCATCTGCTCAAACCATTTGTAATGGAACTGCTACCAGTATTGGGCTAACCACAACCATTACAGGTGCAACGGTTACCTATTCATGGACAGCATCGTTAACCACCGGTACAGCGAGCGGATTCTCATCGGGGAATGGCAGCACCATTGCACAGACACTGACCAATACTACAACTTCAATTGCCACTGTGACGTATCATATAACACCGGCTATCGGATCCTGTACAGGAACACCCGTTGATGTTGTTATTACCGTATATCCTTCAGGACAGGTAATTCAGCCTGCCAGCCAGGTAGTTTGTAACTCAGCAGGCACTACTGAGGTGGATTTTTCTACTAACAACACCTTTGGCACTACGACCTATGACTGGACCAATAACCAGACGAGTATTGGACTTGCCGCAAGCGGAACAGGAAATATTGACTCATTTACTGCTACCAACAGTAGCACTGCCCCTGTAACAGCTACTATCAGTGTTACACCTACTTTAAGTTATAATGGTACATCCTGCGTTGGTCCGACCAAAACATTCACCATAACCGTGAACCCGACCGGACAGGTAAATCAGCCATTAAACCAGACAGTTTGTAACACTGCTGCAACATCGGTGACCTTTGGCACTAATAATACCGGAGGTACTACAACTTATGCCTGGACAAATGATAACACTAACATTGGGTTAGGTTCTTCCGGCACTGGCAATATATCTTTCACGGCGACAAATAGTACACAACTACCAATTACAGGAAATTTTACGGTTACACCTACATTTTCAAATGGCAGTAAAAACTGTATCGGGCCATCCAAGACATTCACTATTACTGTAAACCCGAGCGGACAAGTGGATCAACCGGCCAACATGGCATACTGCAATGGTCAGCCTACAACTGCAATAACCTTTACTACAAGCAATCCGAATGGTACCACAACCTATCACTGGACTAATAATCTTACAAGCATAGGTCTGGCAGCTTCCGGAAACGGGAATATCAGCTCGTTTACTGCCACAAATAGCGGTACTGCCACGGTTGTTGCCACCATTACGGTTACCCCAACGATTACTTTCGAAACGTACGGTTGTACAGGTCCTGCACAAACCTTTACTATTACAGTTTATCCGACGGCAACTGTAACCAGTTATCCTACTGAAACGATTTGCAATAACACGAATGTCAATTATACTATCACATCTGCCACTGTTGGGACAACCTATACATGGACCGCTTCAGTAAAGACGCCCCCTACAGGAGGAACTATAAGCGGCTTTAGTCCTTGTTCTTCCAGTTGTGGAAACCTTATCAGCCAGACTTTGAACAATACAGGCACCTCCACCGGTGTGGTGGAGTATGTAATAATCCCAACCGGACCTGGAAACTGTACGGGTATAACATTCTATCTGGATGTGACAGTACAACCCACACCAAATGTAACTGCCACCCCTGCAACTGAAACCTTCTGCAGTGGGTTATTCACTGGTATAGATTTAAGCACTACTGTTCCCGGAACAACTTTTTACTACGCGGCACCCACCATATCAGGCGGCTCAGGGAATATTACCGGCGGGAGTTCAAGAACATCCCCTGGCAACACAAGCGGGATTAATGATCAATTGATCAATACATATGTTGATATTCAAACGGCGACTTATACGGTTTATCCAATAATTAATGGTTGTATCGGTTCGTCCATTCCTGTGGTAGTTACCGTAGATCCAAAGCCTCAGTTAACAACAGGACTGGTACAGAATTTATGTGCTGACGGGTCCGGAAATGCAACTGCCAGTCTGACATTGACAACAACTCCATCAATGTCAGGAGGTGTAACCTATTACTGGCTTTCTCCATCATTATCAGGAGGAATGACATATACGAATAATGGTGAACCTGGAACTGAAATCATTGACAGCTATAATAACCCTACATCCAATCCACAAACAGCTACTTATGCGGTAACTCCTGTTGCGCCAGTTTCATTAGGAGGATGTGTTGGTACCCCCGGTACTGTTGTGATTACTGTGAATCCTAAGCCCATCGTAACTGCAGGATTGGCTCAGACCATATGTAGCGGAGTAAATGCCAGCCTGACATTGACATCAACAACGACAGGAGCGACTTTCAGTTATCCTGCGCCGACTATCTCCGGGACAGGGAATATTACCGGCGGAATGGCAAGGAATACGCCAAGTGCAGTGGCTATAAAGGATCTGTTAGTTAATACTACAAGTACAGATCAGACAGCCACATACAAGGTGGTAGCCTGGATTAACGGTTGTAAAGGCGATACAGTACCCGTGGTTATCACGGTTTACCCGCCTTTCATTGCCGGAGACATAGCGAACACCCCAGGAGAAACGATTTGTTATAATGCATCACCAACTCTTACAATAGGAAGTACAACTGCAGCAAATGGAGGAGATGGGAATATTACCTATCAATGGCAAAGCTGTTTGAGTAGTGATTTTGGGTCAGGTGTTACAACAATCAGTAGCAATGCGGCTACATATTTACCAACAGGTCCATTGACAGCAACAATATACTATCGTCGTCAGGCGCATGATGGAACTTGTAATACAACATTTACTTCTTCCACGAACTATTGGACAGTAACGGTAGAACCGGCAATGAATTATGGAACTGCAAGCGGGACCAATCAGACGATATGTTACGGTAATGCACCTTCAGGGAACATGGTGGCAAGCGGAGCAACAGGTTCCGCAAGTTTTAGCTACCAATGGTATTACCAGCTTGGTTCACAGGGCAATCCGGGCGGTGGTACCAGCATCGGGTCATGGACAGCCTGTACATCAACACAGGGAACAAATTA
>CAZUYY010000216.1:0-5060 GCA_964624935.1 uncultured Prolixibacteraceae bacterium | reverse complement strand
ATTAAAAACAATGTACCGGCAGCCAAATGGCATCCTATTCCTGGTAATTACCTTGCAATGGTGTACAAAGGAGGATTAATTGTTCCTCTTTTAATGACCGTTTTACTTGTCCTGATCACTTTCTCCATTGAGAGAGGCATTACTCTTGCACGTGCAGGCGGTAAAGGCAGGCTTAATGTTTTTGTAAAGAATTTACAGGATCTGCTGAATAACGACAAAATCGAAGACGCAATCGCAGCTTGCGATAAACAAAAAGGCTCTCTTGCCAATGTTATGAAAGCAGGTCTTCTCCGTTACCGTACATTGCAAAAAGATGCCAACCTTTCAAAAGAGCAAAAGATTTTGGCGCTGCAAAAGGAATTTGAAGAAGCCACTGCGCTCGAATTGCCTTTGTTATCAAGGAATCTGGTCATTCTTTCGACCATTGCTTCGATCTCTGTGTTAATTGGTCTTTTGGGAACCGTACTCGGGATGATCCGCGCTTTTGGCGCTCTTGCACAAGCTGGTGCACCGGATGCCCTGGCTCTTGCAACCGGTATTTCGGAGGCTCTTATCAATACCGCATTTGGTATTACTGGTTCTTTACTCGGCATCGTAATGTACAACTTCTATTCGACACAGATTGACAGCTTTACATTCAAAATTGATGAAGCAGGATTCAGCCTCGTACAGTCATTTGCATCCCAGGTAAAATAATTTAAGGGTTGCTGATTCATTTTGTACATTAATTCTGTCAGTCATCAATTTAAAATAGTCTACCATGCCTAAAATAAAACCACCCGCAAGAAGTCCGCATATAGACATGACGCCTATGGTGGACCTGTTTTCAGTACTATTGATTTTTTTATTACTCACAGCTTCATTCCGCCCACAGGAAGCGGCCGTTATCAGTAGTCCCTATTCTGTGTCAGAAAAACAGGCTCCTGATAAGGATATTATGACCATCATTATAGATAAAAGCGGAAAGGTCTTTTATAATATCGATAACGGCAAAGATACAACTACCCATATCCGTATCAATGTACTTACCGAAATGGCTAAGCAATACCAGGTCGGTTTTACTAAAAAGGAATTGGAAGATTTCGGACACCTGGCTTCTTTCGGAATGCCGATGGTCGATATGAAAAAATGGTTGGATGCAACTGATTCGAAAGTCAGAGAGAAATTGCAGGTAGGAATTCCGACCGACTCTGTAGAAGGAAGGGCCTCTGAACTGGCTATGTGGATCCGTTTTTCACGTCTTGCCAATACCAATGCAGAAGTCGCCATTAAAGGTGATGGTGAGACCAACTATAAAGTTGTGAAGAAGGTCATGGATATGTTGCAGGCAAACAGGGTAAATAAGTTTAATCTTGTTACGAACCTGGAAAAACAGGAAGTTACATTGAAAGATGTTCCTAAATAAAAGTAATAAGAGCATTTTACAGGTTAAAAGAAAAATAATATGGCTGAAATAATTCAAGAAGAAAAAGGTAAAAAAGGCGGAAAAAAGCGAGCTAAAAAGTTCTCGACGCATATCGATATGACTCCCATGGTTGACTTGATGTGTCTCCTGATCACTTTTTTTATGCTTACTACCGCTTTCAGCAAGTCCAAGGTGATGGTGATCACAATGCCGGAAAAAGATCAAAAAGATCAACCGAAGGATCAACCGAAGATCCCCGCCTGGAGAACCCTGAATATCCTTCTTACTGAAAATGATGCAGTGTATTACTATATTGGTAGTGCTGATCCCAGGAAACCACCCTTACCTACGTTGACTAAGACTGATTTCAGTAAAGATGGGATCCGCAAGGTGCTCCTCGATAAAAACAGGGATCTTTTTACACAAATCGTGACATTCCGGGATAAACGCCGATCAGGTAAGCTGGTCGTTGCCGATACCACCGCTGATCAGGAAATAAAGAAAATGAAAAAAGATGATGCAAAGGGGCCAATCGTCCTGATCAAAGCGGATGATAAGGCAAAATACAAGGATATCGTAAACATTATCGACGAAATGGCGATCTGTAACATTGCGAGTTATGCTATAGTGGATATTCAACCAACCGAATTGGGTATGCTGAAAACTGCTCCTAAATAATTGATAGAATTTCTTAATCTCTTAAATTGAAAGAACATGACAAAGGAAACAAAGCGTGTCGAATCGCTGGAAGAGATAGTTTTTAAAACCAGGAATAAAGATTATGGGGCGTATGTTCTCGGGAAGAAATACCAAAAGTATACTTTGATTGCCCTGGTTATTGGAATCTTTACAATTGGTGGTGTTGTTGCCTATCCGATCATTTCTGCTATGGTGAATAAAAGCCGGATAATCAAGGAAAACACAACAGTCGGAGTCGAAATGCTGAATATTCCTAAAGAAGAACTGCCTCCGCCTCCGCCTCCGCCTCCGCCACCACCCGATGCAGTGCAGCAACAAAGATTCGTTGCCCCTAAAGTTACCACTGATAGTGTGGTAACAACCATGGCAATCCAGGAAGATCTGAATGCAAAACCTAATACTGAAGCTCCGGCAGCAGAAACTATCGTTGTTGAGGAAGCCAAACCACAGGTTATTGAACAGGAAGCTCCGAAAGAGATATTCACAGTGGTCGAGGAACAACCTGGTTACCCTGGCGGTGATGAAGCCCGTATCAAATTTTTGCAGGATAATATGAAATATCCTGAAGAAGCAAAAGAACTGGGTGTCCAGGGAAAAGTTTATGTGACTTTCGTTGTTGAAGTGGATGGATCTATTACAGATGTGAAAGTCCTCAGGGGAATCGGTTCAGGCTGTGATGACGAAGCAGTCCGCGTCGTTAAATCAATGCCGAAGTGGGTTCCCGGAAAACAAAGAGGTGTACCTGTCCGCGTCCAGTTCAACCTCCCCATTAATTTTAAACTTCAATAATATATTGAAGATCTAACTCTAAAACCAACTTATCTGTTGCGAAGGGCTGTCATATATTTATGGCAGCTCTTCTTTTTACATCTCCTGATCAGATCTTCGCTAAACACCCACTATTTATTTCTTAAGATGGTAAATAATAATCACTTAAAACTTAAAACTTGTCACTTAACACTGTTAGCCTTAATTTAGAACCTTTCCAAACGAAACTTTTTATAACTTTGTATCCAATAAAAAACACCAGAAATTTTTAAAGAGTTTCTTTTTTTTATCAATCTGTTGTTAAATTTTTAACAACTGGCAAAAAGTTCTTTTCACCCTTCAATCGTACGAAATGATAACACTTGGATTGCTGGAAAAAAACACTTTTCTGGAGGCTGTGAACAAAAAAAGCGGCTCCAATGTCTTGGAATGTTACCAATGTGGGAAGTGCGTTTCTACTTGCCCGGTTTCCGGTTTCATGGATTTTCCCCCGCGAGAGATCATGCAAATGATAAAGCTTGGCCTTAAAGAAGAAGCCTGCATGGCAAATTCCATGTGGTTCTGCCTTACATGTTCGGCTTGCAGCGGGCGCTGTCCGCGTGAGATAGATATTCCTGCCGTGATGGAAGCAATACGTCATCTTGCCATCGAAGAAAATTACAGATCAGAAAACAAAAAAGTCAAGGATATCCGGAAATTTCATGATATCTTCTTAGACATGATCAAACGTTACGGACGGAATTATGAATTACGGATGATGGCAGAATTCAATATCCGTACCCGGAACCTTTTCAAAGATATGCACCTGGCGCCAAAAGCTTTACTCAAAGGCAAGATCCCAATAGGTCATGAGTCCACTAAAAGCGGTAAAGCTATACGCAAGATGTACAAGCTGGCAGAAAAGCTTGAAAAAACCAACATATAAAGACATTTCACCCCAACATTCTACTCAATTGAATTGACATGAACAAACTAACCTATTTCCCGGGTTGTTCGGCACACGGTACAAGTGAGGAATTTGATCACACGCTTAAACTGGTCATGAAAACGCTGGATGTACAGATGGAAGAGATACCCGACTGGAACTGTTGCGGAGCCACCTCTGCTCACGTCATGACCGAAAACCTGGCGCTGGCTTTGCCGATGCGTAACCTGGTTCTTGCCGAACGGTTGGAAAATAAGACCATGGGTATCGCCTGTGCTTCCTGTTATTCAAGGATGAAAGGTACAAAAAAGCACCTGGATGAAAACCCTGAACTGACAAAAAGAATAAACAGTACAGTCATCGATGAAGGTGAATATAATGGAACAATCGATGTCAAATCTATGCTTCAGTATTGCTATGAAGAAATCGGATTGGAAACCATAAAAAGCAAGGTAGTAAAATCACTTTCGGGACTGAAAATAGTATGTTACTATGGATGCCTTTTGACCCGGCCGAAGGATGTAACACAATTTGATTCACCTGAATACCCGATGTCGATGGATCAACTTATGGAAGCACTCGGGGCAAAAGCTCTGGAATTTGATTATAAGACGGAATGTTGCGGGGCGTCTTTCTCAATTTCTGATACGGAAATAGTAGAATCCTTAAGCGGAAAAATCCTCGAAGTTGCAAAAGAAACCGGCGCTCACATGATCGTGGTTGCCTGTCCGCTTTGTCAGTCAAACCTTGACATGCGCCAACCTGATATTGAAAAACATACGGGTAAAAAATTCGATCTTCCAGTAATGTATTTCACACAACTTATGGCACTGGCCTTTGGTTTTAATGATAAAGAATTAAAACTTCCAAAACACATCGTGCCTGTTGAAGCCGCACTGAAACATATAGGAGAGGTTGTTCCGGAACCTGAAAAAGTGAAAAAAACTAAAAAAGCTGTCGAAGCAGAAAGCGAGGTAGAATAATGGCCAGAGTTGGTGTTTTCGTTTGTTTTTGCGGCGCTAACATCGCCGATTTCGTGGATGTTCCCGCAGTGGTGCAGGAAGCAAAAAAGATCAAAGAAGTCAAAATTGCCATAGAATACAAATACATGTGTTCCGACCCCGGACAGGGAATGATCAGGGATGCCATTGTACAGCATAGGCTGACTTCGGTGGTCGTAGCTGCCTGTTCGCCAAGGATGCATGAAAAAACATTCCGCAAAGCCTTATTGGATGCAGGATTGAATCCATATATGCTGGAGAT
>CAZUYY010000215.1:0-5062 GCA_964624935.1 uncultured Prolixibacteraceae bacterium | reverse complement strand
GGATCCTTGAATCCGCCAAGCCTGCAGACTTTCTTTTCCAGTCCGGAAACATTATCCGTGTCCCAGAACTGAGTGGTGTCAAGCGTAAAATCGTCCTTAAGCGGAAAATAATTGAACGCGCTGGCTCGTCCATAGCTCATTACCGGGTAGTCCTTCAGAAAGTCAATTTTATTTTTGATCAGATCCATGGGATCAATCCCTTCTTCAGTCTGCTGCTGGTAGTCAAGCGAATACATCAGAAAAACGTAATCGTTGAACGATTCGGCAAACCGTGACATCAGATGATCAAGAAAACGGTTGCGCCGGTCCAGAAAGGTCTCATTCGGTTCATACAATTTTTCCCAATCGTTGGGAGACGTCGTTATAGAAGAGTCCTGATCATTCAGCAGTGTCTGAAGAAGATTCGTCGTTCCCGATTTCTTATCAATGGCGTCAATATCCCTGATGCTGTCTAAAAACTGTGCATAGTATGTCTGAACAAGCTTATCATCAATGGAAAATAGTTGTTTCGCATTCTTTAATTGCGAGAAGAAATCGGCAAGAAGTTGATCATAAAAAAGCAGATAGGCCTTCAGTTGCCTTGCCTGTGCATTTCTTTCAGCCGTCGAATTAGGCGGAAGACCCGCCTGGCCGATCCCATAGGTCTGAGGGAAGAGTGATTCAACCGGAGTATAATCGCCAAGCGGAAAGTATTGTCCTGTGGGAATATTCAGATCATCTTCATGACCCGTAAGTTTATTCCTTGCATTCGATGCCTCAAGCCAGTTAATCGTATCACTGACTTCTGAAAGGGAAGGAAGATAAGGGAACTGATTTTTATAAAAAATGATCTTTGATTTTGTTTCAGAGAGTACCGGTTTATGGCATGTGGAAACGGTGATACACCAGTCCTGACCTGTCTCTCCGGGGATGGGATTCCAGGCGCTGTCATATCCGGTCATCTTAAAATTGCGGACAGACAGAACGCCATCGATACCCATGATGATCTCAATGATGTCGGATGCGTGAATTTCACTTCTCAACCAGGTGTTCTCAAGTTCATCGGTGTCTATAAAACCATGATCCAGACGCGGGCCCTCAAAGATCTCATCCGTTGTATATCCTTTACTGATCATCTCTTTCAGCAGGTAAAACTTTACCGAAGGGTTAAGATACTCTTCGATCCTGAAAAAGACTTCTGCCTGAACCTGTGCCATATCGGTGTCAGGGGAAACATCAATGTCGCAGCAAATTGCAATTTCCTCATCATCAATGGTAGTGATCTTAACAAAATCTTCGCAGAGATTACGGTTCTCATGAAGGATTCGCGTGGCTGTCTGTACAATTTTTTTTGCTGCTGCTATTTTAGAAAGGTAGATAGTGAATACTTTCTTAATGAATTGATCATCCTTTAAGAAAGACTTTATATCATTGATGGTCAAGTCGCCTTCTTCAGGTTGGAGATCTACGCTAATTGTGGCATCAATCTTAATGTTGTAATTTATAGTGAAAGTAGCCTGCCAGCTCGTTGTGGATAGCTCTGTCACCGCAATCTTGGAAATAGAAAGCGTATCCGCAGTAAGTGTGAATAGTTCAGGATCGGCTTCATCCCACTTAGCGAAGATCAGTGAAAGACTGGCAGCGCCGGCAGGATAAGGATTTGCAGGGGTAAGTACCTCGACTTCCCCGCTGTTAAGATCACCCCATTGCGGATCATCATCCAGATCCAGTAAAACCTTATACAACCCGGAAAGAATGACTAGGTGAGGCGTCTTATACTGGGTAGTGATTAAACTGTTCTTGCAATCAGCATAGATCGGCACCTCAATGATAGGACTACTCCCGGCGGCATTCCCGCAACATGAATTATTTGTATATATCCAGGCATTATGGATGCCTTCAATATCGATCAGCAATTTCCGGTAATCATCCCGTGTCAGTGGAGCCTGGGTAAGAATATTCCTCGCCGTATACAGCGTTTGTGAAGAAGAGATCTTTCCATTGTCATCCGTCAGCAGATCCTGCATGGGAAAGGAAGAACGGTAGCCCAGTTCGGTGATGGCATAACACAAGGCCTCAAGAATAGTGATACCGGGATCATGGATGTTATAGTCCGTCCAAAGATCACTGCTGAGCTCCTCGATGTATGTTAATCCTTCACTCCGCAGGTACCCATAATCCTGATCCGGCGTTAGCTGTGGATTTTTTTGTATGCTCTCTTCATCAGCCATTACAATCGCATTTTGCAGGTGTACTTATCAGATGACTTTCTTTTGTAATTTCATTGAAGTAGGAGACCAGTATTGACCGTGCCGTGGACGCAACCGCTTCTTCAATGTCACTCAGTTTTAGATCGTTTCCTCCTCCCGGAGAACCATTGTTCCGGGGTATATATTGGTTCATTTTAAAACAGGTCACAAAATCAACATAAGGCCTCTCCTGAACAAAATTAAGAACAACCGATTTTTCAATCTTTCCTCCGAATTCCACTTCCTGCGTCGTATCATAGGCCCAGGGAGTCAGGAATTGGATGATCTCATTTTTTAACAGGTTCGAATAAAATATTTCATCATAGCCCGGCAGGAAACTGACCTTGAAGTCAAATTGCACTCCCTCGAATTGTGGATTGACAAGATGAAGATGTTCATTGCCGGAGGAATCATCTGCCAGGAAGGATGTATCAAGGGAAGACAAATAGTGTTTTATTTCTGCAAGTAATCCGATACTGGTATAGGGGAGGAGGGGATTTAAGGAATTCGTATGACTCAGGTCGGGAATCGTCACAATCGTCACATGGCCCGGAAGTACTTCACTGTATTTTTGTTGCAGGGTATTGTTGATGTTGATAAAACCGGTATGGTTCAGACATTTCACTTTATGGATCTGCGGAAATTGCTGCAAAACGAGCCTTTCATAATCCCATGCAGCCCAGGCACGATGCTTGTGCCTGAGTCGCTCACTCACCCGGATGTAGAACTGGTCGTCTGTTTCCTGCAAGCGTCCATCGAAGGATGCATACGGCTGATCCGTCTTTTTCAGGGAAGCATCGGCAACAGCCGGCTTGCTGATAGTATTGGGCGGCAATGTCTGTGTGAGTTCGATGCCTGCGGGAATATTCTGAAAAAACTCCGCTTTCGCCGCATTGTTCACTACAGCTATCAGATTGCATACGGCATCGGGATCATGGCTCACAACCCCTTTCAACCATAAAAGCCCCGTGTCGGCCCGCGTATTCAGCAGAGTGGCATCAGGAGGTACATTCAGTACCACGAGACCTGATCGCGTAAGATTGTTCGTCAGATCATTGACAGAAAGAGGACCGAACTTCCGCCAGTTGTTCTTTGACAGATAGTACCAATCCACCCCGGTCATGTTCTTCAATGGATTGGCCGTCCCGTCAGAGACCTGGAACAGGAAGGAATAGGTTTCACCGGGAACTGCATTGCTTAAACCGATCCATAATTCACCGCCATCATCCTTCGGTACACCGTCATCAAGATCAAAAACCGGAAGTAAGGTCAGTGGATCGGAGGTCAGGTATGGGCTCATTTCCCGGAATCCGAAGGGCTCAATGTGGTAATAAAAATTGCTGCGGACTGCAAAAACTGCAACAGTCGGTTCATTAAAAGTAATGGATTCTAAGGCTGTGTAATCAATACTGATCGATTTTGCAACAGGAGGAGTGGGAGGTTTCTGTACGGCCGGCGCATTTAATTGATAACCGGTCACATTACCATTGGTTGTTATTATGTTGACACTCGCATTGGAAAGTGCACTGCTTACGCCATTCAGGTAAGTATCTATGCTATAGTTTGTACTCTCTAATTCCAGCTTGATAAAACCATCAGTGGAAGTTATTGCGTAATCCTCATTTGCGCTGAAATCTTCTTCCATAGGTGTCAGTGAAGCAGGATTAGTCAGGGAAAAGGATAAACCGCTGATGTCTAAAGAATTTGGAAGAGGTTCCCAATTTGATTTCAGCAAGGCATTGACGCTTGCGGTCGTCCCTGATACAGGCGCATTCTGCCATTCTACAATGACTTTCAAAGCCGCCAGCTTTTTCTGAAAGATCTCCTTGCTCCCGATGATGAATGAAGCACCATACTCCGGAAATTCACCAAAGGGCTTAAATGGCTTGGAGGGATCTATTTTCCCATCGTCATTTTGCAGGCTAAGGTTTTTAACGGATGCATTGACCTCCAGCAGTATGCTTTTTATCTTTAATGCTTTAATTTTTTGGTAGGAGGTATAGCTGTTCAGCATCACCTGCACCATGGGAAGTCCCTCCGTGAAATTGCCTCCATGGATCTTCTGTGAGTAGGGGATCACGGGCTGTGCGTCGCCCGCGAGAGTGATCAATAAAACGAATGAGTTCCCCAATATCTGCGCCTTATAAGTATTGGCTGCAAACCACTTCTTTTGACCCGTGAACCAAATCGTGAAAATGTTCTGAAAGTCTGAATCTGAAACGCCTGCCAGGCTATCGCAATTGAAAATGAGCGCAACGATACGTTGTCCTTCATTCAGAAAAAGAATGTTGGATGCAATGGCAAATCCTAAGGCTGCCGGGGATGCCTTCTGGGGATTCCCGAAAGGCATCCAGGAACCGTCTGCACTTGACAATTTGCCTCCCTGCCCATCTTCCGAATCAGCTACCGGAGAACCATACAAGGTAACAGGTACTTCATCTTTATCAAGATACAGCGATTTCAGCGACTGAACAACCGCCTTGTTCACCATAAGATTGTCGGTCAACGCATAATACAGATCATTGTTGTTGGCATCTTTTCCTGCCTTGAAGTTGGTTCCTTTTGAAAGTAAATGCTGATCGGTATTTTTCTGCAATTCAAAGATCAGATGGACAAAATCAGGCACCGCAGCATTATTTGCAAGCTGCAGAACATTTTTATAGTAAAAATCAAGGTGATCCTGTGTGTATTCATTCAGATGATCTTGCGCAAACCGGAAAAGCCTCAGAAACGTGAGGAACAAGGCATAATGCGGCTCATGAGAGGGATAGTTCTCCATGGTCTCTTCAAGATAACCGGGAGACTGGCTCACAATGTTGATCACAGCATCGGTA
>CAZUYY010000214.1:0-5097 GCA_964624935.1 uncultured Prolixibacteraceae bacterium | reverse complement strand
TTTAGCATCCGGATTAAAATGCCCGCCAGCAGAAGTTCCATCTGCAGAACTGCAATCCCCGAATTCATGAATATGAAATCCATGTTTGCCTTGCGACAGTCCCTGAACATCAGCAACCACTTTCACGCCTTTATCCGTCTGGGTAAATGTTATTGTCCCGCTGACATTGTTTCCCTGTGTCGGGTAAAGGACGCAGATGGCTTTTTCAGTTTTGTCCATTGACATTTTCCCCATGTTCTTCTGGGAAAACCCATTTATTGCTGTAACCAGGAATACCAATAGTATCCAGGCAATTTTCTGTTTATCTTTCATTTTTCTATTTATTTAGATTTACTAAAGACAAAGGTAATAGGCAAAATGATAAAATGCAAGAAAATCTTAATGCCCCCACCCCCTGACCCCTCCCCCAAGAGGGAGGGGGAAAAAGATAATTTACGATTATGATCTTGTCAGAAAATCACATTCTGGCCGGGACTTCAATTCCAAGAAGCCACATGGCTTTTTTTATGACATCGCCAGTGAAGAGAGAAAGCTTCAACCGCATCAATCGTACATCTTTGTTTTCTTCCTTTAAAACCGGGATCTCCTGATAGAATTGATTGTATTCTTTGGAAAGTTCGTAAACATAGTTTGCGATGGTGGCCGGGCTGAATGTTTCGCCAGCCTGTCCGACAATTGCCGGGAACTGGTAAAGGAGCTTGATGATTTCCTTTTCATTGGGAAGTAGTTCAACAGATATATTTTTTTCTTCAGAAGGGTGCTGGATGCTGGATACTGGATGCTGGATGCTGGATGACGATTTCCGTAATAAGGATTGGATTCTTGCGTATGTGTATTGGATGAAGGGGCCCGTGTTGCCATTGAAATCGATGGATTCTTTTGGGTCGAAGAGCATGTTCTTTTTAGGGTCTACTTTCAGGATGAAGTATTTTAGCGCTCCGAGACCGATGATACGGAATAATTCTCTGGCTTCTTCTTCGGGGAAAGTATCGACTTTGCCCAAAGCCCTGGTGGTTTCTTCTGCCGTTAAGGACATCTCGTCCATCAGGTCATCGGCATCGACAACCTTACCTTCCCGCGATTTCATCTTTCCTTCTGGTAATTCGACCATGCCATATGAGAGATGAAATATTTTTTCAGACCAATCCCGGCCTAATTTCTTCAGCGTTCTTTTTAAGACATCAAAATGGTAGTTTTGTTCATTTCCTACCACATAGATCATTTCCGAGGGATGGAACTCGTCGTACCTTAGTTTTGCGGTTCCAAGGTCCTGTGTCATGTAAACCGAGGTTCCATCTGATCGTAACAACAATTTTTCATCAAGCCCTTCCTCACGCAGATCGACCCAGATGCTGCCATCTTCACGTTGGATAATACTTCCTGATCTCAATCCTTCCTGCACAAGCTCCTTACCTGACAGATAGGTTTCAGATTCCTGCTGGATCACATCGAAAGTGACGCCCAATCGCCTGTATGTTTCATTAAACCCTTCCAAGGCCCAAGCATTCATCCGCGACCAGAGTACACGCACTGCTGTATCATGAGTTTCCCATTTTCTTAGCACCTCCTGTGCTTCAAGCATCAACGGGGCATTCCGCATTGCTTCTTCTTCCGAAATCCCCTTTTCTATAAGCTCCTGTACTTCTTTCTTATATTCTTGGTCGAATAAAACGTAATACTTACCAATGAGATGGTCACTTTTCAAGCCTGCAGAGTCCGGAGTCTCATTATTTCCCCACTTCATATAGGCAAGCATCGACTTGCAGATATGGATTCCCCGGTCGTTCACGAGATTCAGCATGATCACTTTCTGACCGTTTGCCTTTAATATACGTGCAAGAGAGAAGCCAAGCAGATTATTCCGGATGTGACCAAGATGCAATGGCTTATTGGTATTGGGAGAGGAATACTCCAAAAGAACGGGATCGCCTTTTTCCTGGGCCTTCATCCCGAACATGTTATCATCCAGGTATTGATCCAGAAAAGTGATCCAGAAATTATCCTTTAAAATAATATTCAGAAAACCCTTGATAACCGTAAATTTCCTTACCTGATGAACATTTTTTATCAGAAATTCACCTATCTCTCTTGCGGTAATTTCCGGGGATTTATGGGTAATTTTACTTAATGGGAAAACAACTATTGTGTAATCTCCCTCAATCTCTTTTTTTGTTTTTTCCAGGCTGATCAAATCCGGGGGAATATCTTTTCCATAAAGCTGTTTCAGGGCCTCGGAAGTTTTCGTTTGTAGTAGTTGTTCAATCATCCCGATGATATTAAAAAGCAAAAGTACAATATTGAGGCAAGTCGACGAAGTCTTTTTTTTTCACTGCTAAGGTGCATAGCCTTCAGTCGGCAGTCAATGACCCCACCCCCTGACCCCTCCCCCAAGAGGGAGGGGAGTTGGGCGACCGCAAAGGTCGCCCGTACATTTTCGGTTGTCAGCAGTCGACAGGGGGATGTAAAGGTTTTTGATTCGGGATATTTTTTAATAGGTTTGGGTATATGACAAAAAATGAGTAGGTTTGCACATTGTTCCTCTTGAAATTATCAAACACACAATACAATTCAAAATCTTCAAAAAATGAGATCTGTATGAAACAAAATGTAATTATTATCGGCGCGGCCGGAAGGGATTTTCACAACTTCAACACTTACTACAGGGACAATGCAAATTTTAATGTTGTTGCATTTACTGCTGCCCAGATTCCCGACATAGATGACAGGAAATATCCTGCCCAGCTTGCCGGAAAGCTCTATCCCAAAGGAATTCCGATTTTTGCTCAGGAAGAATTGCCTGAACTGATCAAGAAATTCGATGTCAGGATTTGTAATTTCGCATACAGTGATGTTCCTTATCAAAGACTAATGAACATCAGCGCACTGGTGAATGCAGCAGGAGCCAGTTTTATTCTTCTCGGGCCTAAAGACACTTATGTAAAGAGTACAAAGCCGGTCATTGCTGTTTGCGCTACACGTACCGGATGCGGGAAAAGCCAGACCTCACGCAGGATCATAGAGATCCTCATGGGAAAAGGGCTGAAGGTTGTCGCTATCCGTCACCCGATGCCATATGGAGACCTGGTGAAACAAAAGGTCCAGCGTTTTGCTACCATCGCCGATCTTGCAAAACATAAATGCACGATCGAGGAAATGGAAGAATATGAGCCGCATGTAGCACGTGGAAACGTGATCTATGCGGGGGTCGATTATGAAGCCATTGTCCGTGCTGCCGAAAAAGATCCGGATGGTTGTGATATTATTCTGTGGGATGGCGGGAATAATGATTTCCCATTCTACAAGCCTGATCTGATGGTGGCTGTTGCCGATCCGCACAGGCCCGGCGCTGAAGTCAGCTATTATCCAGGGGAAGTGAACATAAGGATCGCAGATGTTGTCGTTTTGAATAAAATTGACACTGCATCTCCTGAAAATATCAGCAAGGTGAGGGAAAACATTCAGAAACTAAACCCGAAAGCCATCGTTGTTGACGGTGCTTCTCCTGTCCGTGTAGACGACCAAAGCATTATCCGAGGCAAACGGGTTCTCGTTATTGAAGATGGCCCCACCCTTACCCATGGTGAGATGAAGATCGGCGCAGGCACCGTTGCCGCACAAAAGTACGGCGCTGCAGAACTGGTTGATCCGAGACCTTTTGTTATAGGTAAACTGGCTGAAACTTTCAGAATCTATCCCAACATCGGACAGTTATTACCGGCAATGGGCTATGGCATACAACAGGTGAAGGATCTCGAAGCGACGATAAACAAGGTAGATTGTGATTCAGTTGTCATTGGAACGCCGATCGATCTCAACCGACTGATAAAGATAAAGAAACCCAATACCCGTGTATACTACGACCTTCAGGAGATCGGGAAACCGGATCTTACAGATATCCTCAACGATTTTCTGAAAGTAAAAAAAATCAAAACTAAAAAATAATCCAAGGGGCATTTGCCCCTTTTTTTTACCTTTAACTGTTCAAATTAAGTTCATGCCGATGAAAAACAGAAGTTTAGTTTCAATCAATGATTTCAGTCGCGAAGAACATGTCCGCATCCTTGACCTGGCTGAGGAATTCGAAAAACAACCCACGCAAAAGATCCTTGAGGATTATGTGGTGGCAGCACTTTTCTTCGAACCTTCCACGCGTACACGTTTAAGCTTTGAAAGCGCTGCATCAAGGCTGGGAGCCAAAGTGATCGGATTTGCAGAACCGGGTTCTACCAGCGTACAGAAAGGAGAATCACTGAGGGACACCATCAAGATGGCCAGCAATTATTCCGACATCATCGTAATGCGTCATCCAAAAGAGGGCAGTGCACGTTTTGCCAGCGAAGTTGCAGGCGTTCCAATCATCAATGCAGGAGACGGGGCAAATCAGCATCCGACACAAACGTTGCTCGATATGTACTCTATCCGAAAAACGCAGGGAACCCTTGATAACCTTAACATTGCTTTCGTAGGCGACCTGAAATACGGACGAACTGTTCATTCACTGGTCATTGCCATGTCAAATTACAACACGACCTTTCACCTGGTGTCGCCTCAATTGTTGAAACTTCCCAGCGCTACGAAGATCCACATCAAAGAGAAGAACCTTACCTATTACCAGTACACGGATATCATTGATGTGATCCCGAAGGTCGATATTCTTTATATGACGCGTATTCAGAAAGAACGCTTTTCGGATCCAATGGAATATGAGCGGGTAAAGAACTCTTATATCCTGAAAAATTCGATGCTGGCAACTGCAAAGCCGAACATGAAGATCCTGCATCCTTTGCCGCGCGTAAATGAGATTGCTGTGGATGTGGATGATAATCCACAAGCGTATTACTTTACGCAGGCGCTTAATGGGGTTTATGTGAGGCAGGCGTTGCTTGCAAGTATTCTGGGAGTGAAATAGAAAGTCACAGAGTGACAGAGTGACAGAGTGGTAGTAGTTTTTCTTTCTAAACATTGAGTCCAATATGATTTTTTTACCGCTAAGACGCGAAGACGCTAAAAAGCGCTAATATGAACTTTATAATTTTACAAACTTTTTAACTTTTACCATCATGGAAAAAGACGAAACGCGCAAAGAGCTTAAGGTTT
>CAZUYY010000213.1:0-5101 GCA_964624935.1 uncultured Prolixibacteraceae bacterium | reverse complement strand
ATTACATTGTTACGGTAAACCCGGTGGCCGATGTTTACTTTAATCCAAACGGACAATCTTTCTGTTCCGGAGGCACAACCAATATTTCTATTCTTTCACATGTCGCAGGAGCCACCTTCACCTGGACTGCAACAGGAAGCTCGGGGAATGTAAGCGGTTTTGGTCCGGGAAGCGGGAACCTTATCGCACAGACGCTGATCAACAGCGGCCCCTATTTTGAAAATGTCAATTATGATGTTTTCCCTATTGCCAATTCCTGTGCCGGTACAAGTAATCATGTGATCGTCAACATGAACCCTACCCCACAAGTTACTTTTACAATCTGCAACGATATCGTCACAACCACCGATGCCAAGCCAATTACCCTGAAAGGGGGAGTACCCCTGGGCGGGGTTTATTCCGGTGCCGGTGTCAATGCAGGAATATTCTATCCCGGCATGGCCGGCCCCGGGAACTTTACCATCAATTACTCTTACACCAATACCTGGGGGTGCACTGCCAGTAATTCACAGACCATTTCCGTTATCAGCGCCGTTGTATTCAGTTGTAATAATACCCTAACCGATATCCGGGATAATCAAACGTACCCTACGATTAAAATAGGCGGCCAGTGCTGGATGGCAACGAATCTGAATTATGGGACCATCATCCCCTCTACTTCCATGCAAAGGGATAACTGCATTGCGGAAAAATATTGTTACAGCGACAATGTTACAAATTGCGCTTCTTACGGAGGCCTTTACCAATGGGACGAACTGATGCAATACGATAATACACCTGCAGACCAGGGATTCTGTCCTCCCGCATGGCATATTCCCACTAATAATGACTGGAACAACCTGTTCGCATTTTATATCAGCAACGGATTTGCGGGAAGCCCGTTAAAATATACAGGCTTCTCGGGATTCGATGCCTTCTTAAGCGGGATGCGGTTCAATAATGTAAGCTGGAATTTCAGCAATTTTGCTGTTATGTTCTGGACATCATCACCCGAAGGAAGTCAGAAGGCATGGGCTCATGGAATGAACACTTTTAATCCAAGTGTTTCAAATTACCCGGGGAGCAGGAGTCATGCTTTCAACGTAAGGTGTATTAAAGATTGAGGGGTATTAGGTGTTGGGTATTGGGTATTGGTTTTTTTTGAGTAATCGAATGTCGATCAACGATTTTTGAAGTAAGATTAAAATTTGTTTTCTGAGGGGGCGGAATCATTAATTCACATTTTCAGACAACCATTATCAATGATGATTGTCTGCATTTTAATTGCCGATTAATAACCTTGACTTCACTATGAAATATTCGACATTTACTTCTCCTTTTTCTCCACGGTTCTTTTTCTTCTTTTGTTTCATTTTTCTTTTTCTTTTTGCGAGTCATGAAAGAGTAAGTGCCCAGGATACCACAATTTGTGCAAATTCTGATTTTAGTGAAGGAAATTTTAATGGATGGCAAGCTTGCTATGGGCATTTCAGTACTCCTTGTACAGCATTGGGGTTAGATACATCCGGCGCACATCCGTTGTTTAAACTTATTCATGCTCCGGGATGGTATGACTATAATACCTGCAATGGATTGCTGAATGTTTTCCCCGGAAATGCTTACGTTGCCAGAATTGGAGATACAATGTATACCGGCGCTATTTTTAAAGAAGCAGAACTTAAATATCCAGTTACCGTTACCTCGACGTCTTATCTGTTTATTTACCGGTATGCCGTGGTTTTACAAACGGGCGGTCATCCGGTTGGCCAACAGCCAGACTTCAGGGTGGAAGTCACCGACTCTGCAAATAACCTTCTGGATTCATGCGGATATTTCTATTTCCCGGCTCCGTATAGCGGATCTCCTCCACCGGGCTGGAATCTTTGCACAAACAATAGTAATGGGAATGTTTATTGGAAAAACTGGACGACAGTGGGGATGAACCTAACCCCTTTTTTCGGCCAGACAGTTTACATCAATTTCAGAGCCCGGGGATGTTATTATAATACTCATTTTGGCTATGCTTATGTCACCGCTTTCTGTGGATACCTTGCGGTTCACACAGCAATGTGTGAAGGTGATTCTTCAGCTACCCTGACAGCTCCGCCCGGTTTTACTTATTTATGGAGTAATAACGACACAACAGAATCTATCGTTGTTCCTCACCCTGTAACCGGTTCTGTCTTAAGTTGTACGCTTACTGCCCTTAATGGTTGCCAGGTTACAATTACGGATACGTTGACATATACTGTTATAAATACAAACTTTACGCATGGATCGGCGTGTACGAACAGTCCGACGCAATTCAATGATTCGAGTTATGTGAATCAAAATGCAGTAATAAACTGGAGATGGAATTTCGGGGACGGATCACCCGTGGTAACGGGTAATGCCAACCCGACACATTCCTATACAAATGCAGGAACCTATAATGTCAAACTCATTTCTTACTCCACCGAAGGCTGTAAGGATTCTATCACAAAACAAGTAGTTGTTGATACACTTCCCATCATTAACAATTCCAGTTACCGGGAACAGATCTGCAGCAACCATGGAACGAACATTCTCCTGACGACCAACGTGACCAACCCACTCTTTACATGGACGGCCACTTCGAGTGCAGGAACGCTCACAGGATTCTCAAATATGGGCACACCTACCCCCGGTCCTATCAACCAGGTACTGGTGAATGGCGCAAATCACAAAGACAGTGTAACCTACATTATTACTCCTTATAGCGGGATGTGTGAAGGGATGCCTGTCACTTATGTTGTCGTTGTTTATCCCAAGCCGAATGTAATTATCACTCCGGCTGCTCCCATCATCTGTTCAAACCAGACTACCAACATCTTACTTACTTCCAGTTTCGCGAATACGAGCTTTAGCTGGACGGCGACATGCGATTCCCTGGATGTGACCGGTTATGGGCCGGGAAGCGGGAATGTGATCGCACAGACACTTATCCAGCCGGGGTTTAGTGCAGAACACGTCTCTTATCATGTAGTCCCCATGGCAAACGGTTGTCCAGGCGACACTGCCAAGGTTACGGTTCTCATCAATCCCAAGCCTCACCTTGTGACAAGCCCGATGAACCAAACTATATGTTCAAAAGCTTCTACCGATATCGTACTTGTATCCAGTTGTCCGGGAACCACTTATACATGGACCTCTGCAGTTGTAATTGGCAATATTTCAGGCAATAGCTCAGGGGCAGGCAGTCCTATCATTCAAATGCTTACCAACAACCTTAGCACTCCAGGCCAGGTCAATTACACTATTCATTCCACTATGGGCAGTTGCATCGGGAATGACACTGTTTTCATTGTGACAGTCGATGCATTACCCGTGCCTGCAATTACAGGAACAAATAATCTCTGTGCCGGGTCCAGCGGGGTTGTTTATACAGCCCAGGCCGGGATGACGGGCTATTCCTGGTCTGTATCATCCGGCGGTACAATAACAGCCGGCGGTACAACAACAGATAATACGGTTACCATCA
Source organism: uncultured Prolixibacteraceae bacterium (assembly GCA_964624935.1). Classification (GTDB taxonomy): domain Bacteria; phylum Bacteroidota; class Bacteroidia; order Bacteroidales; family FEN-979; genus FEN-979. Next base: position 1,623 of record CAZUYY010000213.1, on the reverse strand, counting down.
CATGGAATACCCCAGGATCGCAAACTGTTTCGGTTAACTACACTGATGGAAACGGATGTACTGCATCAAACCCGACAGTTTATACAGTAACCGTGAACCCGTCGCCAACAGCCACCATTGCGGGGACAACAGCAGTATGCCAGAATACCGTTTCACCCCTGGTTACCTTTACAGGAGCTTCCTCTACGCCTCCTTATACCTTCACTTATAACATCAATGGAGGATCCAATCAAAATGTGACTACTGTCATTGGGAATAGTGTGACCGTACCCGCTCCAACCAATATCGTGGGAACATTTACTTACAATCTGATCAGTGTTCAGGATGGAAGTCCGACCGCATGTTCTCAACTGCAAAGCGGGACCGCTGTGATTACCGTGAATCCATTACCTACGGCCACTGTAGCCGGAACAATTGCGGTTTGCCAGAATGCTTCTTCACCTCTGATCACATTTACCGGAGGTTCATCCACGCCTCCCTATACGTTCACGTATAATATCAATGGCGGGGGTAATCAAAATGTTACAACAATCTTTGGAAATAGTATTACGGTTGCCGCTCCGACAAGTACCGTGGGATCATTTATTTATAATCTGATCAGCGTTCAGGATGCAAGTTCAACGGCATGCTCTCAACAGCAGACCGGGAACGCTACCATTACGGTAAATCCTTTGCCAACTGCCACTATAACGGGGACGACGGCGGTTTGCCAGAATGCTGCTTCGCCACTGATTACTTTAACCGGAGGTTCCTCGACCCCACCCTATACTTTCACATATACAATTAATGGAGGCGCTAATCAGTATGTGACTACTCTTGTTGGAAACAGTGTAACTGTCGCTGTCCCAACTACTATTGTGGGGACATTTATCTATAACCTGATCAGTGTTCAGGATGCAAGTTCTACCTTATGTTCCCAACTCCAGTCAGGTAGTGCAACTGTTACGGTGAATTCTTTGCCTGTCCCTTCCATCACCGGAGCTGCTGCTGTTTGCCTTAATTCATCCAGTACTTACTTGACTGATGCCGGGATGAGTAATTATGCGTGGACCGTTTCTGCAGGAGGAACTATTACCTCAGGAAGCGGAACAAACAGCATCACCGTTCTTTGGAGTACCATCGGCTCTAAGACCATACAGGTGAATTACTTCAATGCCAATGGATGTACTGCAGCTTCTCCCTCTTCCTATACGGTTACCGTGAATACTCTTCCTGTACCAAGCCTAACGGGGATTAACACCCTCTGTTCCGGTCTTTCTGCAGTTTACACCACCGATGCGGGCATGACTTCCTATTCCTGGTCAGTATCGGCCGGCGGTTCCATCCTTGCCGGAGGAGGAACAACCGATAACACTGCAACGGTTTTATGGAATACTGCGGGTGCACAGACAGTTTCCGTAAACTATTTGTTGGGGCCTGGTTGCACTGCCCCATTCCCCACCGTGCTTAATGTCAACGTTAAGCCGCGTCCATCCATCACGAATGGCGCCAACTCTTCCATGTGTTCGACCGAGACCACAAACATTGTTCCGATCGCCAATTTACCGGGAACTACCTTCACCTGGACCGCTACCGGAAGTTCAGGGAATGTTTCAGGGTACTCAAACGGAGCCGGAAGCAGCA
>CAZUYY010000212.1:0-5116 GCA_964624935.1 uncultured Prolixibacteraceae bacterium | reverse complement strand
CAAATCGGAAGCGCTGGTCCAGATGAAAGATATCATCGACGAAGCACGAATAACCGCAAACACAGAAGCTACGAAAATCGTCATTGAAACCATTCAGCGCACGGCGACAGAACATGCCATTGAAAATACGGTTTCCGTATTCAACATTGAAAATGAAGAGATAAAGGGAAGGATCATCGGCCGGGAAGGACGAAATATCCGGACATTGGAAGCATTGACCGGCATCGAGATCATTATTGATGACTCACCGGATGCCATCATCCTTTCCGGATTTGATCCGGTAAGAAGGGAAATTGCCCGGTTATCTTTGCATAAACTGGTGACGGATGGACGTATCCACCCGGCCCGGATCGAAGAAGTCGTTGCAAAGGTGAAAAAACAGTTAGAACAGGAAATTATTGAAACAGGGAAAAGGATTACAGTCGATCTGGGCATCCATAATCTTCATCATGAACTGATCCGGATGATCGGAAAGATGAAGTACCGTTCATCGTATGGACAGAATCTTTTACAGCACTCTATTGAGGTGGCAAAATTATCTGCAACCATGGCAGCCGAACTCGGCCTGAATCCGAAAATAGCTAAGCGGGCTGGGTTACTTCATGATATAGGAAAAGTACCTGATACGGAACCGGAACTTCCACATGCAATCCTGGGGATGAAGACAGCCGAGAAGTTCAAGGAAAAGCCGAATATCTGCAATGCCATTGGTGCACATCATGATGAGATCGAAATGGATAACCTCATATCCCCTATAGTTCAGGTTTGTGACTCTATTTCAGGAGCAAGACCGGGAGCCCGCAGGGAAGTTGTGGATGCATATATCGAACGTTTAAAACATCTTGAAGAACTGGCATTGACCTACCCTGGCGTCGTTAAAACCTATGCTATCCAGGCAGGACGTGAACTGCGTGTGATCGTCGGCGCCGATAAAATCAGCGATGCAGACGCCAACCAGGTAGCATTTGACCTATCCCGGAAAATCCAAAGCGAAATGACCTATCCCGGACAAATCAAGATCACGGTGATCAGGGAGACAAGGGCGATTAGTTACGCGAAGTAAAGATCTGAATAAAAAAAAGATGGCTTCCATGGAAGCCATCTTTTTTTGCGGACCGGACGGGACTCGAACCCGCGACCTCCGCCGTGACAGGGCGGCATTCTAACCAGCTGAACTACCGATCCTCAATTAAGGGTGCAAAAATAATGATTATTTTTTACAATCAAATTCTTTTTCTTCTGAAAACCCGCAGATTTTAAAACTTATCTGTAAATGCACCCGAAATCGAAACAGCGTAACAATGCACCCCAAGCCAATGCGCCTCTTTCATCCATTTTTTGACATTCCAGGGCGTATTCGATGCATCAAGGATCACAATTCCCGGTCTGAAATGTCTAACCAGATCTTTCAGGTCAGATCGTGGATTCCCTGAGATTATAAGATAATCTACGCAAAGGATCAAATTGCTGTTATCCCCGATTTTTTGATCAACAACTACAATTTTCTTTCCTCCGAAAGCAATGAAATTTCCCTTTTTATAAAACAGGTTTCCGTAGTGAAAGGGCTTGTCATAACTGGAAGGTAATGGAAACTGAAATTCGAATAACCCCGAAACTTTCTCATTCCAATGGTATTTTCTGTAGGTATCCAGAAAGAACGGCTCTTTCAGCGCCGAAAGTCCACCGACAAGAATACTCTTTCCTCCGGTTATAAAATCACATAAAACTTGTCCTCTTACATCATAAACCGTTATCTTACTTACAGATGCCTGCATGAATGTGTTCCTCAAAAAGTTCCCTGACAACAGGATCATCAACGAGAGTGAAACAAAGAACCACTTCTTATTCTTTGACGAAAAAAAAGCAACACATGAGATCAGTACTAAATAAAACACGATAAATTCAGGGATCCCTATAACGACACCACGAAGGACGGAAAATGGAAGCGCCCCCATCCAGTGAATAAACGAATTCAGGAACCAGATCATCAGGGAAAGTATCCTTGCAATAATGAACGAAACCCAGGGGATAGTTCCAATGGCAATTGTCAGGATCCCGGTATATATTATTAAATTTGACAATGGGATTACGATGATGTTCGTGATCATAAAATAATTCGGAAACTGGTGAAAATAATAAAGGCAGAGTGGAAGTGTTGCAAGTTGTGCCGCAATAGAGACAGCCACGATCGACCATATTTTATCCAACAAACTGCTTTCTGGTATATAAATATTGTAAACAGGTTTGTATAGAAGTACGATGCCTCCGACAGCCAGATAAGAAAGCTGAAAGCCGGGATCAGCCAGCAGGACAGGTTGCCAGATCAAAAGAAATATGGCTGAAGCCGCAAGGACATTCAGTGTATCCGGATGGCGTTTCATGGCTTTTCCGCACACCAGAAGACTAAGCATCCCTGCAGCCCTCATCACTGCAGGTGAGAGCCCGGTGATGAGAGCATAAAGCCAGACAAACACAATTACCAGTAATGCTTTGACGTACCCTCCGTTTTTCCGTCTTTCAAGGAATGCTAATAGTTTGTCAAGAACCAGAAAGATCATTCCAACGTGCATTCCTGAAACTGAAAGGATATGCATAACGCCTGTCGCTGAGTAATCGGCCATAAGGTCATTATCGACTTCATCCACATAACCCAGCAGAAGTGCTCCCGCAACCGCAAATTCCCTTCCTTTCAACCCGTTTCTCCTCAGAAGCATCAGCATTCTGTCACGCCAGGAAAGAGCCAGACTGAAGACAGGATTCCTGGTCTCACGGGAAATTATGACCCAGTGACCTTGCTTCACATAGGCTTGCAAATAGATCCCCCGGAGACGCAGGTACCGTTGGTTGTCAAATCCGGCAGGATTCCTCGATCCTTCGGGTTCATTGAATTGTGCATTCAGCAACACGCGATCGCCGTAACAGAGAAGTTGTGAACAAGGACCCTGACCAAGGAAAACCAGGGCTTTTCCTTCTGTCCTGATCCACCGTCCTTTCTCTCTGATAAAGGTAACACGGATGACGGCTTTTATGCTTTTCTCCTTCCGGACCACGGGTTCAATAATTTCCCCGATACAATACTTTTGAACAGATTTAAAATTACCGAAGTAATCCTTTTTAAGGTTATCTTTTCCCAGGATCATGATCCTGTCAGCGAACATTGCAGTCAATAGAAAAATAAGGATCCCGGAAACCCATTGAAAAGAAAAAGGAATAATGCGTTTGGGTATAAACAGAAGGATCCCGAAACAACAAAACATCGTGATCGGAAGACTCAGCGGAATCTTTAGCTCTGTTTCACAAAGCATTCCCTGACCTATCCCAAGAAAAACAGGCACGATCAGACGGATCAGGGGAAATTGCCGGAAGGAATTCATTTATACCCGGGGGTTAAATCAATTCCTTAATCGTTCAGAAGTAAAAAGGTAATATACTTTAAGGGGAACAATATTTATCCATATAAGCCCGTGCCTTCTCTGACCCCAGTTCTTCTGCTTTTTTCCAGTCTTCACATGCAGCCGGAATATCTTCCAGATATTGATGCGTAACTCCGCGTTTCAGGAAGGCATCAACAGTATACGGATCAATCTCAATTACTTTGGAATAATCATCCAGCGCAGCCTGGTAATTCTTCAGGTAAAGATAAGCCAGAGCCCTGTTCATATAAGGATTTATATCTGAAGGCAATAATTTTATGGCAACGCTGAAGTCGAGAATCGCATCTTCAAAATTTCCTGCAGCAGCTTTGGCCGCACCACGACTGCTGAAATACTCTGGCGCCGTGGTATCATATTTGATGGCTTCGTTGAAATCAGCAATAGAATTTCCATAATCATTCATATTGAACTCCGACAGTCCCCTGTTGTATAAGGCGGCCGGGTTATCGGGCTGGAATTGCAAGGCCCTCGAAAAATCATTGGCAGCTTCCTTGTAATCTCCCAGGTCAAACTTATCCAATCCCCGGTTTATATATGCATCGACAAAATCAGCTTTCTGATTGATAGCCTTATTGTAATCGTCTACAGCCCCATAATAATCCTTAAGGAAATCTTTTGCTATTGCCCTGTTAAAATAAGGCTCCGCATAAGAGGGTTTCCTTGAGATCACTCTTGAGAAGTCCTGGATTGCGCCCTTGTAATCCTTTAGTTCGCTGCGCACAATACCCCTGTTATAATACGGTTCGATAGCCATCGAATCCAGCGCGATAGCCTTGTCGAAAGAAGCCACTGCAGCCTTGTAATCCCCAAGTTTCGCTTTCAGGACGCCATCCTTCACAAATTCAGTCACAGTAACCTGAGACCATGCACTCACGCAAAAGGAGAAAAAAAACAATATCAGAACATTTTTTTGAAAAGTCATTTTTGAATATTTATGGTATGAGCCCCACCCCCGGCCCCACCCCCTTCCAAGAGGAAGGGAAGATTTTCTTTGTCACTCTGTCACTTTACTTACAATATTTATCAATCAACGTTTTCACCGTTTCAAGTCCCAGACTTACGGCCTTTTGCCAGTCCGCACAGGCGCCTGCTTTGTCGCCAAGGTTCATCTTTGCTTTGCCACGGTTATCATAGGCATCAGCATAATCACCGTTTAGTTCGATTGCCTTGTTAAAATCTTCAAGCGCATCTTTCGTGCTTCCCAAACCGAGCTTTGCACCGCCACGATTGTTGTATGCAGTAGCATTTTTCGGATCAATGGCCAATGCCTTGTTATAATCATCGATAGCGCCGTTATAGTCTTTCAGGTAGTGTTTCATCATCCCGCTGTTCGTATAGACATCGGGATATTTTGGATCAAGACTGATCACCTTCCCGTAGTTTTCGAGAGCACCTTTGACATCATCCTTTAAATACTTGCACCCCGCTATATAATTGTATGCTATCGGGTTACTCTTATCAAATACAACATACTGATTCATATCGTCCTCTGCCGCATCGAATTCATTTAATTCAAAATGGCAGATGCCTCTGTTGAAATAAGCTTTGTACATGGAGGGATTCATCTTTATGACTTCATTCATGTCGTTCATTGCACTCCTGTAATCCTCCAGTAATAATTCTGCTACTCCTCTTTCAAGATAAGCGGCGGGCATTCGGTACAGGTCGAGGGATTGTGTGAA
>CAZUYY010000211.1:0-5125 GCA_964624935.1 uncultured Prolixibacteraceae bacterium | reverse complement strand
TCAGGCTGAAGATAAATCGCTCATATCCGATACCACCGCCAATGGATAAATGCTTGGTGATCTTATATCCGCAAATTGTCTGCACCCCACTCAGGAACTGACCGGTAGAAGTTATGGGAGAGAAAGTTGTTACATTGTAAAATCCTGTTGGTTTTTCGGTGAAAGAAGAATCTCTTTTTTCGTTATGTGATCCTGTTACCTGTCCATATCCGGGAATATAGCAACACCACGTATAAAAAATAAATGCCAAAAAAAATGAAAAGTCTTTTTTTTGCATGAGATTCTGATTTTTTAACGGATCACAAATGTACTTTATTTGTAACAGGTTCGCTTGATTACTCTGTAGGCATCCACAATGCCGAGTTCACCTGCATGACTTAAATCTTCGCAACCCGATAAATTTTCATTTAAGAGAATGCTGACCAATCCCCGGTTGTAATAGGCTTCCGCAAAATCTGACAAATGGGCAATGGCTTTTGAAAAGTCGTCCAGAGCCTTCCGGAATTCTCCCTTCCTGCTGAAGACAATTGCCCTGTTATACCAGGCAAACGCAAAACCCGAATCAAGACTAAGTGCCTTGGTATAATCATAAATGATAGAATCATAAGCTACATCATAACTTCCCGGTGTGTTTTCCATTCCGACCGGATTTTTTGTTGCCGGATTTTTAGTTATAGTGAGCATGTTTTGGGTAGTGTCAAGTGAATGCATCAATCTGATCAAACCATATCGTGCATTTCCACGTATAAAATAGGCCAGTACATAATTACTATCCAGCTTAATTACCGTATCGAGGTCTTTGAACGCCTCATTATACAAACTGAGTGCCGAATAATAAGAGGCTCTTTTAAGGTAGAGATCAACCTGTTTTGGCATGGAATCAATCAAATGGGTTTCACGGATGATGCCTTTCCTGCAAACTGAATCCGTAAACAATTCATCATGTGATGTAAATCCTTGAATATTCGAGTGGTAATGTTTTTTCGAATAAGTGTCATAATAACGCTGAAGTGTAAACGGTGCTTTATCGAAGAAAAAATTGAATAATGGCATAAGTTGAATGGAAACCGGCTGATTCTGAAACTTCCCTGTCATTGTATTCATTTCTTCAAAATCACCACTTAGTTTTTCAAGGCTTTGCAGGTAATCCTTTTTTTCTTTTGTCAGGCTGTCAGGATTAAAATGACTCTTTTTCCCCAACTCTACGGCCATCTCATAATCTTCTTTTGCGCCCTTCATATCTTTCATCTCACTTTTTACCTTGAACCTCGCATAATAAGCGTCGGCATATTCGGGCGATAATTCTATTGTTTTATCCATGTCCTCCAGGGCACTCCTGTAATCCTTCAGATCAGTTTCCAACATTCCCCGGTAATAATAACTCACAATGTGTTTGGGGTTTAGTCTGATCACATTAGTAAAATCGCGGATGGCATTAAGTTTATCATTTTTATCGATGAAAAGAATGGCACGGTTAAAATAGGCGTAAGAATTATAAGGTGAAAGCCGTATTACAGAGTTAAGGTCGTTCAGTGCTCCCTCCTGATCAGGAATCTTGACCCTGGCAAGCGCCCGGTTGAACAATGCATAAACATTGGTTGAATCTATCCGGAGCGCACGGTCAAAGTAAAATATTGAGGAATCCACATTGTTCTGCTCCAGATATATTGAACCTATCTGCACATAAGAATAGGCATTTGAAGGATTGATCTCAGTCGCTTTTTTAAGGTCTTCAATGGCAACGTCGATTCGTTTTAAGCCCCATTCTGCGCTGCCTTTCAGAAGATAGATACTCTCATTCGGATAACCCAGCCTGATGGCCTTATTACAATCGCTTATGCTGGCATAATATTTTTTTAGGATAAGTTTAATCCTTGCCAGATTGAAATAGATATCGACATCCGTGCTGTCAAGTTTTTGGGCATTCGCCAGGTCTTCGAAAGCCCCCGGGTAATTGAGCATCTCACATCTGACAATGGCACGGTTCACAAAGACTTCAGCCTGGAATGGGGAAAGACCAATGGATTGGTTATAATCTTCTTCTGCTCCGATATAATCTTCCAGGTTCACTTTGGCAAATCCACGTAAAAAATAAAGTTCAGGGGAGGCAGGTTCTTTAAGGATTGCGAAATTCAAATGCTCGAGCGCATCCAAATATTGTCCTTTACGGAGATAATTCTGACCGGTATTGATCAATGCTGTTAAGGACTGGGAAAATAAAAATGAAGGGAGTCCAATCAATAATAATATGACAAGAATAATCCATTTAAATGGGTTTCTGCCAGTTCTGCCTCTCCGTAATTGACTATTTGTAGAATGTAAATTCAATATTGTTGGTGGATCTGTGAGCGTTCACACAAGATGTTCATCATTCCAAACGAATTTAAAACGTGACGTTCAAGGAAATTATTGCCATTATCTTATGCAATCCGGAAAAAATAAGAATATCCTGGCGGGTGATTTGGATTTTGATCAGATTTGGTAATCCGGTATTATAAAATCCTTAAGTGACAAAAAATCATTGAAAACAAAATGAAGATTGAGAATTGTGTTGACAGGAAGTAAGAAATAATAAATGAACTTATAAAAATTCGGAAAGAAACCATTTACTTTGTGCAAAATTTTGAAGCTTTGAAGGATTATAAAATAAGTTTTAGACTGATATTATTTTTATTTATTTCCTCAACTACTATTGATCTATCTGCTCAACCATGGACATTTGTGAAATCGCAGGAAGGCATTAAGCTATTTACACGCAAAGAAGAGGGTAGTTCTCTGAAATCATTCAAGGGTGTAATGGATGTAAACTCCACGATGGATAAAGTCTGCAACCTTATCGGGAATGTCAAGAACCACGATTGGTGGGATGAGAATCTCAGAGAGATCAAAGTGCTTTCCTATGATAAAGACAAATATTTTCAATATTATCTTGTCTATCATGTTCCCTGGCCTTTTACCGATCGCGATCTATGTGTTGAGGCCAATGTCAGTACAGATCCTGTGACCGGCCGGCGGACAATTACTGCAACACCTCTCAGTAATGTAATACCGGAAAAACCCGACCTGATCCGGATTATAAAATATTGGCAGAGATGGACTATCCAGCCGATGGAAAATGGAGTGATACGGATTACCCTTGAAGGATTTGTCGATCCGGCAGGAAATGTTCCTTCCTGGCTCTATAATATGGTCATTATTGAAACCCCTTTAAAGGTCATGCGCAGAGTTAAAAAGTTCGTCCAGAAATAATCAGCTTATGTAACCGAATAAATCTTACCTTTGCAAACTTATCGGGGTCCGGAATGAAGGATACTTTTGAATTAACATTCCCTGCATTATTTTCTGAATCAATAATGAACTTCGGAGACAAGGGATTTATTGCGATGGTTGGTGAAAAACCAATAACATACAATGAAACCCGGAAACAGGTGATGGCTCTCATCGCATTATTCGAACAAATGAATATTTGTCCGGGTGACAAGGTTGCTCTTCTCGGAACAAACATGCCGAACTGGGTTATTTCATTTCTTGCAACCACATTCATGGGAGCAGTCGCCGTTCCCCTCCTGCCTGATTTTCTTCCGAAAGAGATAGAAAATATTCTTGAACATTCCGGGGCTAAAGCCATTATTGTCTCCGATAACCTTTGGCCAAAATTAAGTGATATCGCAACAGATACACTTTTATTCCGCATAAGCATGGAAGATTTTTCGGTGGATGGTCCCCTTGGAAACAAATACAATTTCGATCCTGAAATTATACCCGTTAACGAATACAGAGTCAGGGAAGAGGACCTTGCCGGTATTATCTATACATCAGGAACGATGGGAACCCCAAAGGGTGTTATGCTGACTCACCGGAATATATCTTTTACTGCACTGAAGAGCAAAGTGATACAACCTATCAATGAAACAGACCGGTTTCTTTCCATTTTGCCCCTCTCACATACCTATGAAAACACCATTGGCTTCATCCTGCCTATGATTTGCGGCGCCTGCATATACTTTCTGGGTAAAACCCCTACACCGGCACTGCTGATTCCAGCCTTACAAGAGGTCAGACCAACCATTATGCTTTCTGTCCCGCTGATCATGGAAAAAATTTACAGGAATAAAATCCGCCCGGTATTTCAGGATAAATGGAGCATGAGGGTACTTTACAGGATACCAATGGTAAGAAAAAATCTGAACAGGATAGCAGGGAAAAAATTAATGAAGATCTTTGGCGGGAAGATCAAATTTTTTGGAATTGGCGGGGCAAAACTGGATAAAACCGTAGAACAATTTCTTATTGAAGCCCGTTTTCCATATGCCATAGGATATGGCCTGACAGAAACAGCCCCTCTTCTTGCGGGGTCGAATCCACAAAAAACCAAGTTTCAATCCACAGGTCCTGCTATGGAAGGAGTAGCGTTGAAGATAAATAATCCCGACAAAATAACCGGTGAAGGTGAAATCTGGGCTAAGGGCCCTAACGTGATGAAGGGTTATTATAAAGAACCTGACATGACCAAAAAGGTTTTTTCAGAGGATGGATGGTTTAAGACAGGTGATCTCGGATCATTGGATAAAAATGATTTTCTTTTTATAAAAGGACGTTTGAAAAACATCATATTGGGAGCTAACGGAGAAAATATCTATCCCGAAGAAATTGAATCAGTAATCAACAATTTCCATTACGTTGTTGAATCGCTGGTGGTTCAGAAAAAAGGCAAGCTGGTTGCTATGGTGCATTTTAATCAGGAAGAGATTGCCTTGCGTTACCAGCATTTGAAGGAAGATGTTTCGGCTTATGTTGAGAATATGATTGAGGAACTGATCGAAGAGCTGCAGGAGTATGTGAACAGCAGGGTGAATAAATTCTCCCGTGTTCAGGTTGTCATCCTTCAGCCGGTTCCGTTTAAAAAAACGCCTACACAAAAGATTAAAAGATTTCTTTATACCTGATTTCATTTCTTCCTTTTGCATTCCGGGTTTTATTCTATTGATCCAAAATTCCTGTAAGAAAGAATAAAAAAGTATTATTTTTGCAACCTGTCTATTAAAAATACCGGGATGTAGCGCAGTTGGCTAGCGCACCACGTTCGGGACGTGGGGGTCGGAAGTTCGAGTCTTCTCATCCCGAC
>CAZUYY010000210.1:0-5130 GCA_964624935.1 uncultured Prolixibacteraceae bacterium | reverse complement strand
GTATTTTCACCGGATCTTCCGGATCCGGATGATCCTGTTTTCAGGACTGATCATATTGCTCAGTGTAATGAATGCACACTCGCAAACTGAGACGGGTGATGTTAAAAAGGTTACCTTACCTAACGGGTGGAGCCTTAGTCCTGCAGGGAGTCAGATTGTTCTTGGCGATCTTCCACTCAATATTGCCATCACTCCTGATCTGAAATATGCAGCTATTACAAACAATGGTCAAAGCAAACAATCTGTGCAACTTATCAGGCTCAGCGACCAGAAGCTTCTCGACACTTATGAAATTGGAAAATCCTGGCTGGGGCTGGTCTTCAGCGACGACGGAAAAAGCCTGTATGTCTCGGGAGGAAACGACAACTGGATCCTGCGCTTTGTTATCGAAAACGAAAAGCTAATTTGCCGAGACACGATTAAGCTCGGGAAACCATGGCCGGTAAAGATCTCCATTGCCGGGATCGCCGTTGATGAAGCAAGGCATCGTTTATATGCCGTTACCAAGGAAAATAATTCACTTTATATTATTGTTACTGACACAAAAAAGATCCTCAAACAGATCTCACTTGGGGGTGAGGGTTATACCTGTTTATTGTCTCCGGATAAAAAACGCATTTATTGCAGTTGCTGGGGATGTGATAAAGTCGTGATTGTTAATACTGGATCCATGGAAATTGAAGGAAGCATCGGGGTGGGTAATCATCCAAACGATATGGTGATCGATCGCAAAGGCGGAATACTTTATGTTGCCAATTCAAATGATAATTCAGTATCTGTTGTTGACCTTGTAAGGAAGACAGTTATCGAAACACTGAATGCAGCTCTTTATCCGGTCACTCCGGAAGGATCGACAACAAACAGTGTTTCCCTGAGCAAAGATGACAAGACATTATACGTCGCCAATGCCGACAACAACTGCCTTGCTGTTTTTGACGTGACAGAACCCGGTCATGGAACAGGAGCAGGTTTCATTCCTGTGGGATGGTACCCAACCTGTGTACGTACTGTTGATCAAAATATTCTGGTGACCAATGGGAAGGGTCTCTCTTCACTTCCCAATCCCAGGGGGCCCAATCCTGCACAACGGAACAACAAGGTCCTGCATCAGTCGGGAGATACAAAAAAAGCAGAGGAAGTACAATATATCGCAGGTCTTTTCAAGGGGACTTTGAGCATTATTTCTTCGCCCGGCAAAGAACAATTGGCCGAGTATACGCGGCAAGTCTATGCCAATACTCCTTATAATAAGGAAATAGAGTCACAGGCACATGGTATACAGGGAAACCCTATCCCCCGTAAGGCAGGAGAATCTTCCCCCATAAAATATGTATTTTATATCATTAAGGAAAACAGGACCTATGACCAGGTTCTTGGCGATATGCCCCAGGGAAACGGGGATACTTCACTGGTGCTTTTCGGTAAGAAGTACACCCCAAATCAGCATGCACTGGCCAATGAATTTGTGCTGCTCGACAACTTTTATGTGGATGGAGAGGTCAGCGCCGATGGGCATAACTGGAGTCTTGGCGCCTATGCTACCGATTATCTTGAAAAAACCTGGCCGACCAGTTATGGCGGCCGTGGTGGCAACTATGATGCCGAAGGAACACGTGCGATTGCCAATAATAAAAACGGATTTATTTGGGATTACTGCAAAAGAGCGGGAGTGACCTACAGGACGTATGGCGAATTTGCAGATGATTACAAGCCCAATATTCCAGTACTGGAAGGACATTTATGTAAATATTATACAAGCTGGGACCAGAAAGTGATGGACACAACCCGGTTCAGGCAATGGAAGAAAGATTTCGACTCACTTCTCGCAATAAACCAGCTTCCCCGCCTGAATACACTTCGATTTATAAACGATCATACAGAGGGATTACGGGTTGGCCGTCCTACTCCATTTGCAGAGGTTGCCGACAACGACCTGGCTGTCGGGTTATTCGTGGATTATCTGAGTAAAAGTTCAATCTGGAATGAATGTGCAATTTTTATTGTTGAAGACGATGCCCAGAATGGGCCGGATCATGTCGATGCACACCGTAGTACAGGCTATATTGCAGGGGGATTTGTAAAAACCGGATTTGTCGACCATACCCCCTACTCTACTTCCTCCTTTCTCCGGACCATTGAATTGATACTTGGCTTGCCTCCTATGAGCCAATATGATGCTGCCGCAGAACCTTTGTGGCGTTGTTTTGACACTTCCCCTTCACATGCTTCATTTCACTTACGTCCCCCTCAGACCGATCTTTTTGAAAAGAATATAGCCTTTAATGAATGGCAAAGACAAAGTGAAAAATTCGATTTCAGCCGTGAAGACAGGGCCCCTGAACAGGAACTCAACCAGGTGATCTGGGTTGCCTGCCGTGGAACGTCAGTACCCTGCCCGCCACCGGTACATGCGGCATTCGTTAAAGTAAATGAGGCTGATGATGATTAAAATATCACGACACTCCCGTTGCTGAAGAGACAACCAAGTTGATCATTGATTGTCTTAATACATAGAATCAATATCCCTGTTGTAAATTCTTTAACACCAAACCCCAGGCTTATGAACCGCATTATTACATTTTTTTTGTCTTTCGTATGTTTTGCAGGCTTTTCACAGCCGGCTTCATTTTCACCGAAAGGGATCGGAGGAGGAGGATCGCTATATTTCCCTTCGATCAATCCTGCAAATGATAGTGAGTTCTATGTCAGTTGCGATATGAGCGAGATGTTCCACAGCACCGATTTTGGCAACTCATATTCAGAGCTCCCTTATACATCATTACAGGTATTTGCAACATCAACTTATGAATTTACCAATAATTCAAGTATCGCCTATTCCAACTTCAATGATGGAAATGAAGGATTTCCCGTAAAAACAACAGATGGAGGAAGCACGTGGAATACTATCTCGGGCTATGACGTGAGCACTTATGGGACAATCTACAGGATGGTTGCCAATTATGACAAACCCAATCAATTGCTGATTGGAGCTTATGGCGATATATTATTTTCCAATGATGGAGGCAACTCATTTACCCTCGTCAAACATACTGCCAACATGGGCGCAGGAATAGTCCTTGGCGGTGTTTTCTGGGATGGGAATAACATCTATATCGGAACGAACGAAGGCCTGATAACCTCTTCCAATGCAGGAGCGACATTTTCAGTTCAAACCACGTCAGGGATCCCATCAGGCCAGGTACTATGGAATTTTGCAGGTGCGATGAATGGAACGACAACGCGGTTTGCATGCATTACTGCTAATGTCGGCGATGTTTACAATGGTGTCATGCCATGGGACTATTACGATTTCGCAAAAGGAATATTTACCATGGACAATGACAATGGAACCTGGGTCTCAAAATCGGCAGGTCTGGATTTTTCCAACGATTTTGTGATGTACATTGCAATGGCGCAAAACGATGTAACCACGATCTATCTTGGAGGTCATGATGATGCTTTAAGTGCACCGCTTGTTTACAAATCTGCTGATGCAGGAACTACCTGGAACAAAGTATTCAATACCACTAATAATGCAAATATTATAACCGGCTGGGAGGGCTATGGAGGTGATAAAGTCTGGAGCTGGAGTGAGACCTGTTTTGGAATTACGGTGGCTCCTAATAATGTCAATAAGGTACTTTTCGGAAGTTACAGCAATGTTGAATCCACGACAGATGGCGGTACCACGTGGAAGCAGGCCTACGTGAGCGCTGCTGATCAGCACCCGGCCGGGACGAGTACTCCTAAACAACAAACCTACACCAGTATCGGACTCGAGAACACATCCTGCTGGCAGGTATTCTGGAATGATCGGAACAATTTGATGGGTTGTTTCAGCGACATAGGAGGAATAAGAAGTACGGATGCCGGTGACAAATGGGGCTTTACATACAATGGATTTTCGGTCAATTCATTGTACAGGATTACAAAAGCGCCCGATGGAACCCTGTACGGGGCCTGCTCTAATATTCATGATATGTATGAAAGTACACGGTTAACCGATGCACTGCTGGATGCCGCGGATCCAAACGGGATGATTGTTTTTTCTTCAGATAGCGGAGCAAACTGGACGACCCTGCATTATTTTGGGCACCCCGTATTCTGGCTGGCAATCGATCCGAACAATGCTGAACGGATGTTTGCCTCGGTAATCCATTTCGGCGGTACACAGGGATCTCAGCTTGGAGGCATTTATATGACCAACAATCTATCAGCCGGTGCATCTTCGACCTGGGTGAAGCTGTCAAATCCCCCGAGAACGGAAGGACATCCCGCATCAATCGTGGTTTTGAACGATGGCAACATGGTATGTACTTTTTCAGGAAGAATAAACCCGAGCGGTGCATTCACAAATAGTAGCGGTGTATTTCTGTACAACCCGGGAACCGATTCCTGGAGTGACCAGAGTGATCCCGGTATGGATTACTGGACAAAAGACATTATAATGGATCCCACAGATACGACACAAGACACCTGGTATGCGGCTGTTTTCAGCGGCTGGGGCGGGGCGCCAAATGGTCTGGGCGGTCTTTATGAAACTTCTGACAGGGGTAATAGCTGGACAAAACTTACAGGGACTCAATTTGACAGAGTTACATCGATTACATTTAACCCTTTAAAGACTACAGAGGCATACCTGACAACCGAAACACAAGGTCTATGGATAAGCGACAACATGAATACATCCATTCCGACCTGGCAAGAAGTTGACAGTTATCCATTCCGCCAACCTGAAAGAGTTTTTTTCAATCCTTACAATCAACAGCAAATGTGGGTGACCAGTTTCGGCAACGGATTGAAACAAGGTTTTCTCTATCCTGCAGGTATAAATAACATGAATAATGAAAGCACATTTTTAAGAGTTTATCCAAATCCTGCCACAGAAAAAATAATAATAGAAACCAGTCAGATTTCTGATCAGGGTACAATATCTATTATGAATGGCCAGGGTCAGGAAATACTTACACGGAAAATTGATTCATTCACAAATGAAATTCAAATAAACAATCTGTCATCCGGAGTATATTTTGTCAAGCTGATCAGTGATAGAGGCATTTCCATTGCAAAGTTTGTGAAAAAATGAAGTCCCGCAGGTGGAAATTCGTATATTATTTAACCACAAAGAGA
>CAZUYY010000209.1:0-5134 GCA_964624935.1 uncultured Prolixibacteraceae bacterium | reverse complement strand
ACTTCTTGCAAAACCTACTCATGATCACATCATCCGCTTTGCCCCACCACTCATTATCAATGAGGCACAGGTCAGGGAAGCAGTTGAGATCATCAGGGTTTCAATGAGATCGTTAGAATGATGTCTGTAATTTCACGTTGAATTGCCGTGGGGTCAGATAATTTGGAACGGCAAACTGTTGATTATTTATATCGGTAATCCATAAATAAGAAATGGTATTACTGATTTGCAGCAGGTTAAATACTTCGAGTGAGATCCACATCGAGTGGAAAACGCGGAAAGGATTCTTTGCAGAAAACCGGGTATGTTCCCCGATAATTTGTTTTGATAACCCGATATCCACGCGCCTGTATGGAGGCATGCGCAGGGTTTGTTGGGTCAGGGGTGTGCTTGGTGCTCCAAAAGGCAGGCCTGTAGCATAAAAGAGTGTCAGGTTCATTCTCCAGGAAGGATAGTGTGGAATATAATCCTGGAAAAAAATGCTAAGATTTACCCGCTGATCAGTAGGCCTTGGTACCCATGTCCCACTAATATTTTCTTCAGTCTTCATGATTGACAGGCTGGCCCAGCTCTCGACACCTTTCACAAATTCGCCGTTAACCCTGAAATCGACGCCTGTGGCATATCCGAAAGCATTGTTCGTTCCGTAATAATTGATCTTCAGGTTGTCGATGGTGTAAGGAATGAGGTTATTGATATACTTATAATAAGCTTCGCCGACAAATTTAAAAGGCCGGTCCCATGCTTTGAAGTAAAGATCACTTCCGGCTACTGCCTGGACCGAACGTTGGGCTTTTAATCCTGGGACAATACTACCCTCAAGGTTGATAAGTTCACGAAAAGTAGGGGGCTGGGAATAATATCCGCCGGAAAGACGAAAAACAACTTCCCTTGTCCAGTGTGGAGTAAAGGAAATATTAACCCGCGGATCCAATAAAAATTGTTGGTTAAAGTCCCAGTAAAGCGAACGCAATCCTGCAGTGAGGGTTATATCGTTCTTGTCATTTTTAAATGTCCAGGTGTTCTGAAGGAATGCAGAATACCGGTTCGACTCTTCCTGGCTCTTATTTTTAACAGCATTGAAAAGCAGGAGGGAATCGTGAGGAGGATTTTGTGAACCGATGGAATCGTGTGGCCGTGGCAGGGAATAACCGGCAGAATCCTGCATCTGCCATTCATTAACCTGATAATGATAGAGCTCATGCTGGTATTTAATACCCCATTGCATCTGGCTATTGTTTTTTATATAAGTACCTCTGTGTTCAAGGTCGAAAACGGTGCCATCAAAGTAATTCCTCGCATGATCGAGGTAAGAGCCTACTCCCAAAGCCTGGGTCACCTGTCCTAAATTGCTGCTGGCCGGATTTGATTCAATCTGACTGATCCAATATTGGGCAGAAATATCATAGGTCTCATCTTCAAAGGTCTGATAGGCAGAGGCAGTGAATTTTAACCTAATATCCGGGTTTGGCTTATACGTTGCAGTCACCGCACCGAGCCAGTTCTGGTAAGTATCGACCTCTTGTCCATCGAAGAATACTGTAAATTGGTAAGCATCACCTATAGATCCGAAACTGGTTTGCTGGGTTTGAGGGATCAGTTTATAAGAATTGTTTGAATAGGTGCCAAAGGCAGAGATATCCCATTTACTATTGATCTGATAGTCGAGCAATGTCTGAAAATCGAAATATTTTGGTCTGTAATCGCCCTTTGTATCCAATCCTTTCAGGAAATAGGAATTTGATTTATACCTTGCTCCAAGAAGATAAGAAAACTTTTTTGCGATCGTGCCTTCAAGGTGAGCACTTGCACCCAGCAGGCTGATGTCAAATGAACCGGCAAATGAGGTGGGCCGTTTATATTTAATATCCAATACCGATGATAATTTGTCACCATAACTGGCATCAAAACCTCCCGCCGAAAATAAGATGGATGAGACAAGATCAGGATTCAGGAAACTCAGTCCTTCCTGTTGTCCCTCCCGGATCAAAAAAGGGCGATAAACTTCAATATCATTTACAAAAACAAGATTTTCGTCATAGTTTCCGCCCCTTACTGAATAGGTTGAACTCAGCTCATTGTGTGAGGAGACGCCAGGCATGGTCTTAATCACGTCCTCAATACCTGCATTAGCGGAGGGGATAAGTGTGGTCGTTTTTGTATCAATCCGGTTGAAAGTATTGGTGCGGATCTGCCTGTCTTTTACCTCAATGGAAGGTAATGATGTAGGTTTCAGGGTTAGTGTTTGATGGATCTCTTTTCGTTCACCGGGTTGTAAGACAAGGTCAATGTTACTCGTTTTATATCCGATAAAGGTAATCACCACAGTGATTTTTCCACCTGAAGGAACCTGCATCTCAAAATTTCCATTTTTATCGGTAGTCGTACCTCCGGGCAAACCGGCAACGGTAATATTTGCATCCGGGATCCCGTGTTTCACAGAATCAATTATTTGCCCAAAGATCACACCCGGCTGCTGGGCTGAGACGCTCAAAGAGGCCAACCATAGCAGGCAGATGAGGGTATGGATCAGTATCTTTCTCAAATGACGGATTACTCGTTGGAAGTTGGTTTGGGTTTTTTCCTTTTAAATTCACCATCCTTCCAGGCTTTGATAAACTTGGCCCATGCAAAGGGGTTGAAAATATTAAATGGCTGCTGTTGACCGAAGTAATATAGTTTGCTGGTCTGATTCTCGATATAGTTATTGTAATTCATACTTGCGTCCATCGGATAATCCCTCACCCTGATCATGATTTGCTCCGGATCAAGATTTTTACGCGCGCGGTCAAGATCGTCATCCTGGACTTTTGCATTGATAAAAGCACGTTTGAAATCATCCAGTGTCGGCCAGGGAAAAATATATGCTGCCGGAAGTGTCAGTGTATCTCCGGTCATAAGCTGGATAAGAGAATATCTCGATTTAGTGATGGTATCGGGAATGATGAATGAGGTGGGTTTGAATCCAAGAGCATTGAACAGGATAGTGTCATTTTTATGTGCAACGAAAGAGAAGTATCCCATTACGTCACTGGTAGTTCCACGGTTTGTCTTTTTAATCGTTATTTTAGTATATGGAACTGCATTGAGACTATCGGAGGTGATGGTTATTCCTGAAAACTGGACTAGATTCTCATTGTTCTGCTGTGCAATCATCAGAACAGGCAGAAGTAAAAGGAGAAGTAATGTAAGGATTTCGATTGGTTTCTTCATTCAATGGAGATTTCCGGAGACAACTCTTTGAGGTAACGCATTAAAAAACGAAAATACGGAGTTTTTATTTCTTCTCCAAATGATAAAAAAAATGCTGCCACAAGTGTGACAGCATTTTATACTGTGCATAATCCGGTTATTTCTTCAGATAACCTTTTTCGCGCGCTTCTTTCAGACAGGCAGAAATTCCTTTCTTGTTGATGGTGCGGATTCCCTGAACCGATACTTTTAAAGTGATGTATTTGTTTTCTTCAGGGATATAAAATTTCTTTGTTTGCAGATTGGGATAAAATTTTCTCTTGGTTTTAATATTCGAATGGGAAACACTGTTTCCACCCATCACTGCTTTACCGGTTATTTGGCAAACTCTTGACATGGTATTTGATTTATGATGCTATTTTTTAAATGGAGTGCAAAATTCGGTATAATTTTTGAAATTACAAAGAGAAAAATCATTTTCCCTTACCCAACGCCTAAAACCTAATTGCCAATAATGGTTTTTCTCAATAGATTAAGCGCCTGTATCGCAGTACGGCGAATATTACGTTCACGGTTATCAACAAAAAGATATTTGTTTGCACGAACCCCGGATGGAGCTGCAATTGCGATCCAGACCAATCCAACCGGTTTATTCATCGTTCCTCCGTCAGGACCGGCAATGCCGGAGACGGCGATGGAATAATCACAGCCAAATTGATCCCGGATACTTACAGCCATTTGTTTTACCACCTCTTCGCTCACAGCGCCATAAACCTGAAGTGCTTCTTCACTAACACCCAACTCTTTCATCTTTATCTCATTTGAATAGGCGATGATGCTTCCTTTGTAATATGCAGAGCTACCCGGAATACTTGTGATAAGATGGGCGATGTAACCACCTGTGCAACTCTCAGCCGTTGCCAGCGTAAAGCCTTTGTCTTTCAACAGGTTCCCGACAATTTTCTCCAGAGTGTCATTGCCTTCTCCAAAAATATAGTCTTTGATCAGCAACTTCATCTTTGCAATTTCCTCATTAATTTGCCGTTCCAAGTGATTGATAGTATCATCTTGTCCTGTAAGCCTAAGCCTGACAATACCCGGCTGGGGGAGATAGGCCAGGTGAAGGTTTGCCGGAAGCCGGGTTTCCCAATCTTCAAGCAGATCTGATAAAAATGACTCCCCTAATCCCTGGGTCAGAATTGTTTGATGAAGAACCGTTACCGGCTGAAAGTACTTTTTAAGTCTGGGAATAACCTCATCAGTTATCATTGCCTTCATTTCATAAGGAACTCCGGGCAATGAAATGAAAACATGCTTTTTACCGGTATCCACTGATTCTTCTTCAAACCACATTCCCGGAGCCGTTCCGTTCGCATTGGGGATTGTAATACAGTTTTCAGGTATCTCTGCCTGTTTCCGGTTGATCTCTGTGACCGGAAACCCTCTGAGATTGAAAAAATTCTCTATGGTTTTAAAGATCTCAGCGTCAAAAATAAGTTTTATCCTGAAATATTTACATAGTGTTTCTTTTGTGAGGTCGTCCTTTGTAGGACCCAGTCCACCGGTCAGAATTATCAAATCTGACCTTTCCCCTGATTCCTTAAGGGCATCAAGTATATGCTGCGGGTCATCAGGAATAATGGTAATCCTGTGGACCGGGAATCCAGCCAGGTTGAGTTGTTCCGACATCCATGAGCCATTGGTGTTGATCACCTGTCCGATAAGAAGCTCATCTCCGATATTGATAATTTCTGTTTGCATAGCGCAAAATTACAGAAAATCAATTAGCATCATATTCTGCTATAATCAATTAAAAGCTTGATTTCTCCTATATTTTATTCGTAATTTTGCATAAAAGCTAAGATTGTAGTTAATAGGACATTTGACTTTCACATCGAATCATGGAGTCTGTGTATGGTTGTTTCTTTGGAAAATAAAGAAC
>CAZUYY010000208.1:0-5177 GCA_964624935.1 uncultured Prolixibacteraceae bacterium | reverse complement strand
TCGCGTGCAGTAAGATCCAACCCGATCCCGATAGCATCAAAATAGGTTGTGGCAAACCTCTTCTGTATTTTCTTTCCGACTTTACAGATACGAAGCACCAGTTCAACTTCATAATGGATCGTACCAAGATCAGGAAGAAAGAAAGGCCGGTTTCTCGTGAGGATAGAGGTGTCGGGTTTCATGAAGAAAACCGGTTCTGATGGGACTGTATGGTTTAACTCCGCAATGTGTTCCCTGTAATTCCGACCGATACACAATACTTTCATAGAACCGGGTTAAAAGAGATCAAGTTTTACAGAATCCTTGTTAAACCCCCTCAATTTAATAACTGTAACAACTCTCTTGGTCGACAGGGGAAATTCACTCTTCATGATCCAATCATAATAGGAAGGTTCATCCCTGAATACCTGGGCAACAAGTTTCCCTTTATGCTTACCAAAGTTAAATACCTCCTCGTCTTTGTCATTAAAAACGATATGACCGATCAGGTCGACATTCCTTGAAGCACTGGAAAATTCACTGAGCGCTTTGATGTCATTCACGACCGGTGTATATGTTTTCCCATTGCGGTCTGTGATTGATACATCCTTATAGCGGTCGAGCTGGGCCAGCAGGACTTCATAAGTTGCCATAGTATCAGCTTCGGCACTATGGGCATTTATAATATCTTTTCCGCAATAAAACTTATAAGCAGCCCGGAGATTCCTGGGTTCCATTTTATGAAAAATGTTCTGGATATCAATAAAACGTCGTCCCTTGAGGTCGAAATCAATTCCAGCCCTGTAGAATTCTTCAGCGAGAAGCGGAATATCAAAGTGGTTGGAATTAAACCCGGCAAGGTCACAGTTATCCATAAATTGGATCAGATCATGCGCTACCTCAGAGAATTTCGGAGCATCTTTAACATCTTCGTCCGAGATCCCATGAATGGCAGTCACCTCGGCAGGAATATGCATCTCAGGATTAATCCGTAAAGTTTTGACTTTTGTGCTGCCGTCAAGTGCCACACGAACAATGCAAATCTCAACAATCCGGTCGGTGGTTACTTTGATTCCTGTAGTCTCAAGGTCGAAGAAGGCAAGCGGACGGGTTAGGTTCAGGTTCATTTCAGATATTCTGGTTAGTATCGAAGTTTTCCAGGTAGAAAACCATTTTATTTAAAAATTGTCCTCCCAATGCACCATCAATGACACGATGGTCGAAAGTGATTGAAAGGATCATCATATGTCTTATCATGATTGCATCGCCGGCAGGTGTCTCAACAACTACGGGACGCTTCCGGATCGCTCCCACAGCTATAATGGCAGTCTGAGGCTGATTAATTATAGGAGTCCCTGCAAGGGTGCCGAACGAGCCGAGATTGGTCAGGGAGATAGTTCCTTCGGTGATCTCATCCGGGTTCAGCTTTGAAGCACGGGCTCTTTCAGCAAGATCTGTGACATCGCGAATGATACCAAACAGGTTTTTCTGATCTGCATTTTTTATTACCGGTACGATAAGATTGAAGTTGGGCAGCGAAACAGCCATTCCGACATTAATGTTTTTATGAACAAGGATACGGGTCCCATCAACAGATACATTGATTTGCGGATAATCCCTTACAGCTTTTGCAATGGCTTCTATGAACACCGGTGTGAAAGTGAGTTTCAGTCCCTGTCTCTTCAGGAATTCATCCTTGTGCTGATCTCTCCAGGAAACGATCCGTGACATATCCACTTCGACAAAAGATGTAACATGAGGCGATGTCTGTACCGACCGTACCATGTGACCGGAAATTAATTGGCGGATACGATCCATTTCGATTACCTGGTCTTCGCCTGTGAACGTCTCAGAACCAGGATGCTGGATGCTGGATGCTGGATGCTTGATGCTTGATATTTTTTGTTTTTCAGTTCCGCGAGTGGCGAGATAACTTAAAAGATCTTGTTTTGTGAGACGGCCTTCACTCCCTGTTCCTTGTATGTTTTCAAGTTCCTTGAATGAAATATTTTCCTGTTTCGCAATATTTTTTATCAGGGGAGAATAAAAACGACCGGAGACTGGTTTCACATTTTCATTCAATGATGCCGGAGCAGGTTCTGCTGAGACTTTCTCAATCCTGGGCTGAGTCACCTCTTTCAAAGGTTCTGATGAAACGGGTTTAACATCAGGCTTTGCTTTGATTTGTTCTTTTTCTGCTTCTGTATGGGCTTGTTGTTCACCGCCAAGATCAATCACAGCGATAATGGTACCAATAGCAACCACGTCTCCTTCATTAAACAATCGCTCCAAAAGGACCCCTTCAACCGGTGATGGAATTTCCGAATCAACCTTATCCGTGGCAATCTCTAATATGGACTCATCTTCTTTTACCGAATCCCCTACTTTTTTCAACCATTTTGTAATGGTTGCTTCAATAATGCTTTCACCCAGTTTGGGCATCACAATTTCAAATCTTGCCATAATTCTGACTGAATTTCCGGTTAAAGCACAAAGGTAATAATTTATTATTTAAAATGGTTCAAAATAATAACTTACTTATTCCCCAGATCGCGGAACCCTTTAACTATTATTTTAAGATCATTGGTGAGTTTATAATCACGGGCATACATTATGTTAAGCCTGATGCATGCTTCAGGAGATATATTTTTATCCTTGAAAGCATCTATAGGTGTTAATATTCCTTTCCTGATTACCGGCAAGTGGTGATCATCCGCATCCCTGTAAGTAGTGTACCCGACTAATGATTTCCTTGAAAACAAGACAGAAAAAAGATTGACGAGGAATTGCAATGGATTCTTTACAAAGAAAAGATCGACAGGATAAAGCACCAAAAGGGTAAAGCTGACGACAATGTCGAGAAGTCGTTTGTTGCGGCGGTTCGACATCTTCGTGATGGCATTGATATCTATAACATAGAGGTCGCCCGATGTGTTGATTGAATTGCTGCCTATGATCGAAAGACTTTCGGGGGGAGCGATCTTATAGTCTACCTGCTGGTCTGTAAGTTCAGACATTTTATCGATGATCACCTGTGCAGGAACATCTTTTGCACAGAAGATCACTTCATTGATCTTGTGGATCGTGATAATTTCCCTGATCTGTTCCAGGTACCCCAAAAACCCGTTTGCATTATTTTTATGATTCTTAATACTGACCATTCCGACAAATGCAGGGTGTACAAATGTTTTATCCAAAAGACCAGAGACCCGTTCGGCCTCTTCTTTTTCTCCTACGATAATAAACCGTTTATTTTTCTCTGATCCAATTCTGGCACTCTTGACATTCAGAAGGTGCAATGTAATTCTTAAAAAAAGCATGATTGCCATGCCCCAGATGGCCCCAAGAATGATAAGGGCACGCGAGAAACGGTAATGTTCAGGCAGAAGGCTGTAAAGAACCAGGATGATTATGGTGCCGGCGAGCATACCTTGAACGAGTTTACCTAACCGGATGGGCTTGTCATAACCACCGCTGAGGTAAACACACAACAACCAGATTATGACATATGCTGGTAAAGCGATCCAGAGAAACTCCGGTGGGTAATGACCTCCCTGAGGAAAGATAATGGCGCGTTCCCAATAATTTTTAATAAAATAAATCCCGGAATAAAGCAAGAGTGCATCAGCAAGCGGAAGCGATACCTTTGCAAAAAAACGGATCAGGATCGAAACAAAGGCACGAAAATAAATGGCAAAATTGATCAGGAAAGAAAGGCTGCGTGCATTTTTCTGGGAATAGTGTTTTCTTGCGAATATGATCATCGCATTATAAAACATAAAGACATAATTCAGGCTGCTTTTCTTGGTACTTTCCCCTTTGTAATGAATGATCCTCGCCTCAGGATAATAGTAATTTTTATATCCTGCCTGTGTGATCCGGTAACTCAGATCAATGTCTTCACCATACATAAAGAAAGTTTCATCCAGGTAACCAATCTTATCAATTACCTCTTTACGAAGCAGCATAAAAGCGCCCGATAAGATGTCTACTGAATGAACTTTATCTTTATCTAGATAACCAAGATGGTACTTTCCAAACACCTTTGATTTCGGAAACATGGCGGAAAGTCCGAATACCTTATAAAATGCAACAGTAGGAGTCGGTAATCCACGTTTTGATTCCGGTAAAAACTTCCCCTTTCCATCCAGCATCTTAACGCCAAGACCGCCGGCATCCGGATGTTCATCCATGAATTGTATTGATTTCTGCAAGGTGTCATCTTCCACAAGTGTATCAGGATTCAGAAGTAAAAGATATTGCCCTTTGGCTTTGTTCATGGCCTGGTTATTAGCCGTTGAATATCCTTTATTGCTTTTGTTATCAATAAGTTGTACTTCCGGGTATTTATCCCTTACCATCTTTACAGAACCATCCACCGAATTGTTATCAACAACAAAGATCTCTGCATCAATTCCTTCACAGGCCTTCAATGTTGAATGAAGGCATTGCTCAAGAAAATATCTGACGTTATAATTTACAATGACAATGGATAATTTCATCGATGCTACAGGAATATACTTTAAAACATCTTTTTCATCAATACCAGGCTTTACAGGGATCCTTCATCAATCAATTGAACAATATGCTCTATGGCCTTGTCACTGCCGTCCGGATCGTATTGCGACCGGAGGTCATATCCAAAGATCCGTGCAACCGTTTGGTAAATGAAGGCATTGAAACTTCCCCTAAGTTCTTTTACAATGTCAAAAGTCGAATTTCCGGTTTGCCGGTAAACAAGTTTTATCAATATCTTTCCTTGTGTAAAGTTAAGATCTTTGATCTCATTGCCAAAACGTGCTTCCAAATCTTTCTCCGCTGCTTTCAGAAATTTCTTCCTTGCCCTTTCCGTTGGAATGCTGTCCAGTGCATGTTGATATTCAGTCAGTTTCACTGCGGCAAGCTTTGCATAAGGATAAACTTTCTTGACATTGTAAACCAGTTTTCCATATCCTACCAATTCCGTCAGGGTCTTACTGTCCATGGGTGGAAATACGATGACATTATTCATATCCACATAGGGTACCGTATCGCCATTAATGATCTTCCCGGGAACCACCATGGTTTTCAGCGTATCCTGAGAAAGAAGGTTCGGCACAATACCGAATGAAAAGAAAAATAGGACCATCAGCTTTCTCATCAGGCTTGAAAATACAATGATACCGGTTATAGAACGATTGCTGTGGTCCCTTATTGTC
>CAZUYY010000207.1:0-5185 GCA_964624935.1 uncultured Prolixibacteraceae bacterium | reverse complement strand
TAAATATCAAGAAGATGAAGAACGTAAGATGGAACTTGACCGTTCCGATTTTACCTTCTTTTAGAGGGTCGTTTTTCTTAAAGCCACCACCTTTGGTGGTGGTAATTTACTGACATAATTTTGGATTCACGGGATTTTTTATGACAGTAAACTTTTATTCAATATCAATGATAAAAAGAATTTTTCTTCTGATTCTGATCCTGGCCGGAACGTTGACCCGTCTTAATGCACAAGACAATGCCAGGTACGTCAATGTATTCATAGGGACGGATGGAACAGGACATACCTTACCGGGACCTTCAATGCCTTTTGGATTGGTTCAGCCTGGCTTTCGCTTTCTTACCGACAGCCTGGTATTGGAAAGTGAGGTGAAAATTGAAGATGATCAAACCATCTCAGGTTACTGCCATACGATAGTTTTCAAACACTCCCAAAACAGGGCAGAAATATATCCACCGCATCATTTCCCATCATCCCGTCCGGAGTGTTGGTATGGAATTCAGTTGAAATTATTTGCAAATCCCGTCTATCCAGGTGAATAATTCATCAAGGTCATAATCCCCGCTATGCGGTTTCTCCCAGGGCAATTCAAGATTCACGTTATAACCTTTGTTTTCAAGCAATGTGGCTAAAAGAACCGGAATAGCAAGTCCGGTGTCTTTATCTTTTGTTCCATGTCTGATCCGCCAATACTTTGAAGTTTTAGTATTTGCTTGCCCTATATAATTCATTGGGTTCATCATTTTCACTATTAAGGCATCCGCTCTTGCTGCTTCGGCTGATGAATGAACTGCACCATATTCTGTAAAGTGTTGATTATTTATCGTTGCTGTCCCGAATAAATTCGTTTCAGGACTTGATAAATCTAACGCATCAAAAGCTGGCGGTGTTTTTTGCCTTTGCATATATTTTACATAGGCATCGAAATCCAGTTGAGTAACTTTCCCATTACTTACTGTTAAGAATGCAAATGACGACAAGTCGACGCCCTCATTCAATGCTTTTTGTGCCGAAGCCACGACATACGCTTTAACCAGCTCTTTAAAAGTACCGTTTCCATTATTGTCTAACGATAGAATTTTTCCGTTTTTATCTTTAAGATTCAGGCTGTTAATATAGGCGGGGAATTGCTTCTTCAATTGTTCAGAAACAGCAATCTGTTCAGCACTCAATTCTGAAGCTCCTTGCGAGCTGCCTTGCATGGGACCGCCTCTTCTGTATGTATTAATGCCGTAAAACTGCCATTCATAAGCCATGTCAGCATTGTCTAAGTTAGTAATTGGGCAATATGCCGAAACCGCAAAAATATCGTCTGTTGCGTTAGCTGCTCCCAATGTTTTCAGGTAAGGCTCATAATCGGCATTGTTGCCGGTTGCTCCTAATAAAGTTGACATTGCTCCGCCTGCACTTGTGCCGTTTGAGATTATCTTATTGGCATCGCCCGGCATATTTTTATCGTTATATTTTAAGTAACGGATAGCTGCTTTCAAGTCGACAATTCCCTCTGGTGCTTTGCCAGTATAGATACCACGTGCATTTTTTGAGGTTCTGCCTCTTGTACCTGCTGAAGCAACGATATATCCTTTTGAAAGAGCAGCCAGAACAGTGTTTTGTTTTGGCCCGCCAAAGCCCATTGGCGGCATTCCACCATTCGCAGACGGCATACCATCAGGATTTTTGTCGCCATTTGGAGGCATCATTTCTCCTTTCATAGGTCGTCCGCCTCCCATTTGGTTGCGCTTGGTAGAAGCAGGTTGAGAAGGCATATAACCTCCTACCTGGTTCGGAAAGAATATGGGAGCAGTTGCAGCCGAATATCCATTTATACTTTTACCAGTAAAGTATTCTTCAGGTATATAAATATTCATTTTCTGACAGGCTGTATCCACAGGATTCGTTACATACACAATGTTTTCATACGCCCTTACTTTGATAGTTTTTCCTTCAAAAGTAAGTGTTTGCGATTCGAATTTTGCAGCGTTAAAATTCAAATCTATTGATTTTACCTGTGCATTGACGAATGAAATGCAACTTGCTAAACAGACTAATGTTATAAGTACTTTTTTCATTTCAATGATGGTATTAGTTGTAAAAAAATTCTTCACACCTCACATTTCACAATTGATTCTGCACTTTGCCCATTGCAAATTGCACTTGATTAGACCTTATCATTAAATAAAAGTTTGCCTTCCGTGGGTTCCTTAAATGCATTGCACTTTTCCAGGTAATCCTGCATGAAATTAATGCTTCCTACAATGGTCTGGGAAAACCTTTGTGCTCTGTCAAGCATTTTAATGTAGGGCTTTGGATCATTATCCCTCGTAAGTCTCCTTAAGGTTAAGATATAATCGTCCCTGAAAACAGTCGGGATTATTATCCTTGTTTGGGCCCGCTTCACAAGTTCAGCATTCATCATGATTCTTGATATTCGTCCATTCCCATCTAAAAATGGATGTATTTCACTGATCATAAACATCATAAATGCAGCCTTGGCAAAGGGATGCAACAATCCCTGATAAAAGTCAAAGCCTTTTATTAGGGTGCCTTTTACACGCGTATAATCAACAAAATGAGTTTCTCCCGCCCTGTTGTTTCTATCTTTAAATTCTCCGGGTGCTTTAGAAGTTCTTGCCTCCAATAGTATCTTATGGCGATAGTGTAAAATACTCAATAATTCATCAGCACTACCTGGAACTGTTTTCATTTCCCTTTGGTTGCTGACAAGTCTGTAAGTTCCAAGGATATCATGTGAATCTTCATCCCGTGTGGGAATCGGAGTCCCCGTTTCAATAATTTTCCTTGCATCTTCGAGTTCAAAAATGGTGCCCTCAATATAATTCGAAAAATAAGCTTCAAAGAATGCGAAGTTTTTAAACTCCGGATTCTTGTTATTGCGTTCCGGACGATAGACAAACTCTTGCTGTTTTAATTGAACAAATAATTTCTCAAATAATTCAATACGCTTAGGATCATAGGGGGCCCCCAGAACCCTTGCAATTGCCAGGGGGGAGGATAAGATATTAAGCGGACGTGTATTCAGCATAGCACCTACCAGCTTATTTAGCTTCTTAAATTCGCTGTTCAAGCCAAGTTCTTTTGCAATCGTTCTTGCTTTGTCACGCACTTCATTTAATCCTGCCTCACCTTTAACAGCTAAAACATGTTCAAGCCTGTTTTCAATTTCCGGCAAGGTTAGTGTTTTCGATTCCGGACCTGGTTTCCTGGCCGGTTGCAGATTTTCAAGAAGGGCTCTTTCCAGTTGCGAATAATAAAGGTCACCTGCAAACTGCACATCTCCTTTAATGGGACCAGCCCCTTCCAGAAAATGAATTGTTACTCCCGGTAATTGGATTTTCTTGGTATAGGTATAAGTTAAAAATATATTTCCTGTAGCTGTTGGCTGGAATTCTAAAGCAGACCGGTGACTTAGCATAGCCCCAGGATATAAATTGCCAAGAACAGTGAAAATGTTTCTTCTGATAATAACCTCCTGTGTATCATTGAAGTTCCCGGAATATATACGGGGAGCAATTTTCCTGATCAGATTCTTTTCAAGTAGCCTGGATATAACTTTGCTCTGGGCTCGATTATTCGAGGAGAAAATAACCTCCTGAAGATGTATTGGTGAGATATTTTCCATTAACTAAGCTGTTTTTGCAAAAATAGTCAAATATTTTCCACTAATTGACAAAGATTTGTTATTTTATTCCATTAAAACTTTTTGGCAGGGTTGTAAATTTTTTCCACTAAAAGTGAATTTCAAAGGCAAAAAGGGGAATATTTTCCATTAAAATGCAAATTGGAGGGAAATATTTCCATTAACGTACTTTATCACAATTGTTCATAATTCATTTTTTTCGTAATTCGTAATTCGTAATTCGTAATTTATTTTGCACGTTATACTTGAATCGTACCTACATATTTTATAATGTATTTCGGATTTCCGTTCACCAGGTTTATACGATCAAGACATTCAAAGTAAACAGCAATCTCTTTCCCCGACATATCATCCCTGGTAAGCGTTATAGTTCCGGTACTGCGGATTGCGGTCTGCTCGAACTTCCAGATAGCATTCCCCGCAACATAAAAGCCATAAGCTTTCACTGGATCCGGCCCTTCTTCAGCATTCTGAACATGGCTGTCAAAGGTTGCCGTTATCGTATTTGCCAAGGTGGAACTCAGAACGACGTTTTCTACAAAAGAACCCTCGTTGTCACACAAAACAAACAAACTGGGATCAATAGTAGCAGTATTGCCGGTAAAGCACTTATTCGTGTTGATCGACATCACCCTGTTATGAGGATTCATCCCTACCACCGTATCTGCATAGGCAGCATTGATAAACCTGAGTACCGGTTTCAATAACGGTATAAGGACCTTGAACTTTTCCCTCGACAACTCCTGCCCGGGTGTCCTGCCGATTTTGACCTTAAGGGGCTTTGTCCTCAGCGTATTCTTCCCGAACTGCACTGAAAACACGGTATTTCCCAAACTACCTCTGGTTTTACCTATTAAAGGATTTTCTACAATCGCCATAATTTTATTTTATTAACTGTTCATATTTCAAACTTCGTTGTTCAATATTCCTTTGTAAATAAAAAAATAATTTCCTGTTCGGGATTGGATACTACCTTTGTTTTATAGTTGAATCTTAACCTGATACGACGTTTTTTGTTGTTATTTTCATACACCTTTTTGTGCGGAGCTCATATAAGTTCGATTATTCAAAAAAGATCCCACTTCATAATTCGTTGTTCAATATTCGATATTCAAAACCCTTCACCACGTCACCACATCACCAGTTCACCACATTCTTTCGCGTCACACGTCACGATTTTTCCGACATACTTGATAACGTGCTTCGGCTTTCCCATAAGCAGGTTTACCCTGTCCAGACATTCAAAATAAACAGCAATTTCCAACCCTGAAATCCCAGGCTTGGTAAGCAGTATAGTACCCTTTTTCCGGATCGCAATCTGCTCAAACTGCCAGATCTTATCCCCCTCGGCATGAAAACCATAGGCCCTGACCGGATCCTCCTCTTCCTCGGCATTTTGAGCATTGCTATCGAAGGTTCCCCTTATTGTTTCTGCATCGACGGAAGCAAGAACAACGTTGTCCACAAAAGAACCATCATTTTCGCAAAACACAAATAAGCTCGGATCAATAGAGGTTGTTCCTTCAA
>CAZUYY010000206.1:0-5221 GCA_964624935.1 uncultured Prolixibacteraceae bacterium | reverse complement strand
AGCTGTAAGTTACCTTCCACTTTGTCATGTTTATGAACGGATGCTGAACTATCTTTATCAGTACCTGGGTTTTTCCATTTATTATGCTGAAAATCTTGGAACTATTACCGAAAACATGAAAGAGGTAAGGCCTGAAATCCTGTCCACAGTTCCAAGATTACTGGAAAAGATCTATGATAAGCTGTTTTCCACAGGACACAAACTGAAAGGCATCAAACGTTATATCTTCTTCTGGGCCCTTCATCTGGCCTTACGTTACGAATTGAAAGGTGCTAATGGCTGGTTTTATGAGTCGAAACGGAAAATTTATGATAAGCTGGTCTATGTAAAGTGGAGAGAAGCTCTTGGAGGGAAGATCTCGCTGGTCATCTCGGGTGGCGCTGCTCTTCAGCCGAGGCTTTCAAGGATGTTCACCTGTGCCGGAATAACAATCCTGGAAGGCTATGGGCTTACTGAAACTTCACCCGTTATCGCAGTGAGCGACCTGACGGAATATGGAATAAAATTCGGAACGGTAGGTCCTGTGCTCAGGGGCGTACAGGTGAAGATCGCAGAAGATGATGAGATCCTTTGCAAAGGGCCTAATGTGATGAAAGGATATTACAAAGAACCCGATTTAACGGATGAATCCATTGATCAGGATGGCTGGTTCCATACGGGAGACCTTGGCCGTATTGAACCGGAAGGGCAACTTAAGATCACAGGCAGAAAAAAAGAATTATTTAAGACTTCATTCGGGAAATATATAAGCCCCCAACTCATTGAAGATAAATTCAAGGAATCTTTGTTCATCGATCAGATCATTGTTTTGGGTGAACACCAGAAGTTTGCAGGCGCTTTGATCGTACCTGATTTTACCTTCCTGAGGTCATATTGTGAAGTTAAGGAGATCACATACATTACAAATGCTGAAATGGTAAGGCACCCACGTATCCGGAAACGGTATAAGGTGGAAGTGGATAAATACAATGCCACTTTGGGAGCAACGGAAAAAATTCAATCATGGGATTTATTGAATGTAGAATGGACTCCTGAATCAGGGGAATTAACTCCGACATTGAAACTACGCAGAAATTATATCCTGCGGAAATATCAGCCAGAAGTCGACAGACTTTTCGAATAGGAGGATATACTTGATTATTTAACCATCTGTTTTAATGACGAATGTAACACGATTATTCGATTTACTTGAAGTATATAAGGAAGAATTCTCATCCTTGCCGGATGCTTTAAATTGCAGGAAGGATGGGGCATGGATCAGTTATTCTGCGCAGGATTATATTAACTATAGTAATGAGATCAGTCTTGGGCTGTTAGCAATGGGTATTGAACCGGGGGTGAAGGTTGCCACGATCATGCTGAATTGTCCGGAATGGAATTTTTTTGATATGGGCCTTCTTCAGGTTGGTGCCGTTCAGATACCAATCTATCCGACAATCAGCGAGGAAAACTATAGGTATATCCTGAATGATGCAGGTGTGGAATACCTGGTTATTTCAAATCAGGAGATCTTCCAGCGCGTGAAACCGGTTGTTAACGACATTCCATCCATCAAAGAGATATACACTATTGAACCGGTTGCCGGCGTCAAAAGCTGGCATGAAATACTGGAAGCGGGTAAAAAATATCCCCATCCGGAGAACCTGGAAAAAATAAAAGAAAAAATTCAACCCGATACACTGGCAACGATTATTTACACTTCGGGTACAACGGGCAAGCCTAAAGGAGTGATGCTTTCTCACAATAACTTTGTCACAAATTATAAGGCTCTCGGCGAAATCCCGCCCCTGGAAAAAAATGACAGGATCGTAAGTTTCCTTCCCTTATGTCATGTTTATGAACGTACTGCCGGGTACACTTATCAGTCGTTTGGCGTTGGCATTTATTACATCCGGAATCTGGATGAGATAGCAAATTGCATTGCAGAGGTTAAACCTCATGCTTTTGCAGCCGTGCC
Source organism: uncultured Prolixibacteraceae bacterium (assembly GCA_964624935.1). Taxonomy (GTDB): domain Bacteria; phylum Bacteroidota; class Bacteroidia; order Bacteroidales; family FEN-979; genus FEN-979. The sequence goes on along the minus strand of CAZUYY010000206.1, from coordinate 3,264 downwards.
AAGAGTATTGGAAAAAATGTACAATAAGCTGGTGATGCAGGGCAGATCCCTGCCGCTTGTAATGAAAGTCCTGTTTTTCTGGGCGTTAAGGCAGGGACATAAATACGAGCTGAATCATAAACGCGGATGGTTTTATGAATTCAAGCTATGGATTGCAAATCTGCTTATTTTCAGTAAATGGAGAAAAGCCATGGGTGGACACATGAAGTTCATTGTTTGCGGAAGCGCTTCTCTTCATCCACGTCTTACAAGGATCTATTGGGCTGCCAGGATGCCAATCCTGGAGGCCTACGGACTTACCGAGACATCTCCGGGAATTACCTGTTACCGGTTTGAACCCGGCGGCGTAAAATTCGGTACTGTCGGACCTCTTTTGACCGGGGTTCAGGTAAAAATTGCAGGTGACGGCGAAATACTGGTCAAAAGTCCCGGAGTCATGCTTGGATATCTTAACAGACCCGATCGCACCAGCGAGGTGATGGATAAGGAAGGCTGGTTCCATACCGGCGATATCGGAATGTTCGAGGAGGGAAAATTCCTGAAGATCACTGACAGGAAGAAAGAAATGTTCAAGACTTCAGGAGGGAAGTATATTGCTCCCCAGGTTATTGAGCAGCTATTGAAAGAATCCCCGTTTATTGAGCAAATCATGGTGATTGGCGAAAACAGGCCTTATCCGGCAGCATTGATCCTCCCTAACTTCGAGTATCTGAAAGGATGGTGTACTGTGAAAGAGATCCCCTTCGTATCCCGTGAAAAAGTTACAGCCAACCCGTTAATAATTAACCGTATAAAACGTGAGGTTGGGCGTTTTAACCAGGATCTGGGGCAAACGGAAAAGATCAAAAAGTTCCGGTTGCTACCCAATGAATGGAGTATCACTGACGGTGAATTATCACCTACACTGAAGCTAAGAAGGAAGTTTATCCTTGAAAAATACCACCAGGTTATTGAGGAGATGTATCGCTCACCGGAGTTCGATTACAAGGCCGAAAAGAAAAAATAGAGATCCCCATAAGTTACCATAGTTTTTTTCTCGCGAAAATCAGCGAGAACATCTTTAGCGTGCTAGCGTCTTAGCTGTGAAAAAAAACTTTGAAATCAGGAAAATCTATTTGATGAATAGTCTTTAGTAATCTTAATGCAGTATCCTGAAAATCAGCTCCTTCATCAGTTCTCCGTCGGGAAATGAGGTTCCGCTGCTGTCGACCCCTTTAGCTTTCAGATCGTATTCCCTTAAAAGTGATATAACAGTTGTGAGTTTGCCGTAGGAATAGTTGGCTGCAGCCTGCTGATAATCCATAACAAAAAATGGGTTGATCGACAAAGCAGATGCAACGTTATTCCGGGATTTATCACGAAGGTGATGGTAGATCAGTACCTTGGAAAAATAACTGAATAGTAGCGGGATCACTTTTACCAGTGGGTTTTCCCTGGGATTGGCTGCAAAATAATTAATGATTTGGTTAGCTTTTAGTATTTCCTTTTTACCCAGGGCTTTTTGAAGCTCGAAGATATTGTAATCTTTGCTGATGCCGATGTTCTTTTCCACATAATCTTCCGTGATCTCCTGTTTTTCCGGAATGTTGATGATCAGCTTGGAGATCTCATTCACTATCTTTGAAATGTCATTTCCCAGAAATTCAGCAAGCAGGAAACAGGCCTTCGTCGAAATGGAATAATTCCTTTTCCTTACATATTCACCTATCCAATCAGGGATCTTATTATCATAAATTTTAGCCGCTTCAAACAGGACCCCTTTCTGTTCAATACTTTTACAAAGAGTCCTCCGGCGGTCGACTTTCCCGTACTTGTAGCATAAAACCAAAAGAGTTGATTCCAACGGATTGAGGACATAGGGTTCCAGTTCTTCGATCTTATTCAGATCCTGAGCTTCTTTCACGATAATGACCTGGTAATTCGACATCATCGGAAACCTCCGGGCATAACTTATCAGGGTCGGGATATCAATGTCTTTCCCGTAAATGATGGTTTGGTTGAACTCCTTTTCAAGATCACTCAGGACATTTTTTTCAATAAAATCCGAGATCACATCAATAAAATAGGATTCTTCCCCATCAAGCAGATAAACCGGGAAATAGATCTTATTTTTCAGATCATGGAGAATGTTTTCAAAACTGACTGAGTTTTTTGGATTGGCCATCTGCTACAAGTTTTTCAAACCTCATGTTAATTAAGGCAAAGGTAACCATTTTGTCATATTTTTGCGTATGTTTGTAATTCATCAGATGGAATGCAGACACTAAATTTACCGGCCGCTGAACTCCGGATCAGGAATAACCTGGGAAAGCAGGAAGTTTTCGACACCATCAGGAAGAAGTTTGTTGTCCTGACACCGGAGGAATGGGTACGGCAACATTTCATTCATTACCTTACCGGTGACAGGAATGTGCCGCAATCACTGATTGCCGTGGAGGCCTCACTTCATTATCACCGGTTAAAGAAACGCTGTGATATTCTTGTATACGGCCGGGATGGGGCGCCCTGCCTGATCGTTGAATGTAAATCCCCGGAAGTTCCGGTCACACAGGCTGTTTTCGATCAGGCGGCGATGTACAACAAGGAATTGAGGGTGCCGTACCTGGCAGTCACAAATGGCATGGTACATTTTGCCTGTTATATTGATCATGGATCGGGAAAGATCATTTTTTTGAAGGAAATTCCGATTTATGACGAGATGGTTAACAGTCGGAACAGTGACAGAGTAACAAAGAGAAAATAGAAATAATCGTAATTCGTAAATCGTAATTCGTAATTTTTTTAGATGGAACTAGTTAACGCAATCCCGAAGGACCTGATCACTTTTATCCTGGTTACAGTATTTTCCCTGCTGATAGGGTTATCTCAAAAAATTACCCACAGCCAAAAACAATTAGAACATACCTTTGGGACTGACCGGACTTTCACTTTTATCGGAATCCTTGGATTTATTTTATTCCGCGTAGTACCGGGAAACCCAATTTTATTCCTTGGAGGAGGGTTGGCATTGTGTGTTTTCCTGGGAATAAATTATGCATTTAATATTCACCGTCATGAGGATCATGGCATGACCACCATTGTTATTGCCCTGATCACTTATTGCATTGGTCCTCTATTGCTTACACAGCCGCAATGGTTGGTTCTGCTTATCCTGGTCACGGTATTGATCCTGACCGAACTAAAAGAATCTTTCGCAGAGATCTCCCAGAAATTTGATAAAACTGAATTCCTTACACTGGGGAAATTTCTGATCATTGCCGGAGT
>CAZUYY010000205.1:4964-5257 GCA_964624935.1 uncultured Prolixibacteraceae bacterium | reverse complement strand
AAATATCTGTATATGCTGTAATAATAAGTGGCGGTTTGGCTGTTTATGCAGCTTATCAGGGTTATGGCGTATGGTCACTGGTAATACAGATTCTTTCAGCATCATTAATTAAAACCCTGCTGTTATTTTATTTTACTAAATGGATTCCTGACCTTGTTTTTAGCATTTCATCTTTTAAACAATTGTTCCGGTTTTCATCTAATTTATTAATGGCTGGATTAACAGGAACCATAGTGAATAATATTTATTCGATACTCATCGGAAAATATTTTACTGCAAAAGATCTGGGATAT
>CAZUYY010000205.1:0-4954 GCA_964624935.1 uncultured Prolixibacteraceae bacterium | reverse complement strand
GAGTAACCTATCCGGTCTTGGCATCACTGAAAGATGAAAGGCAAAGAATGGTCGAAGTTTATGCTCGCCTGATGCGTGTAACTGTATTTTTTGTGATGCCTGTTTTAACCATGTTTGCACTTTTATCGGAACCCTTTGTCCGGCTTATTCTAACCGAAAAATGGATGCCAATAGTACCTTTGATGCAGTGGATGTGTTTTGCCCGTTTAATTACTCCTATTAGTGCAATAAACATGAATATTATTAATGCTATCGGTCGCAGCGATCTGTTTCTAAAAGTCGAACTGTCAAAATTACCAATTACGATTGGTGCTTTGATTATTACAATTCCAATTGGTTTAAAAGCCGTTGTTATTGGTCATTTTGTTGTATCGTCTATTGCATTCTTCATTAATGCTTATTATCCTGGCAAGCTATTTGGTTTTGGAGGTTTGAGGCAATTACGTGAAATGATAACGGTTGTTATTAATACGATTTTAATGTCAGCAGGTGTTTTGGTTTGCAATCATTTCATATCAAACGATCTTTTTAAACTTCTTTTAGGAGGGCTGATTGGTACTTGCATCTATTTATTGGCCGCCTTTTTAATGAAGATACAGGAGCTCTATGATATTAAGGAACTTATACAAAATATTCTCTTAAGTAAAAAGTAAAATTCCTTCCAGATCAGAATCCTACTCTTATAAAGCCAAAGGCAAGGGAGGCCATAAAGTCAGATTTCTTGAAAAATACCGGCATATCTCTTGTGGATATTCCAAGTTCCCAGGTAGTCTTATCATTCCTGACCGGGTAAAACGTCAATCCAAGGGGAATATTGGTCCCCACTTCTGCACCGGTTACAAGGCCGGCAGAAATTTCTACCCATTTCACAGGGGTAAAATGAAGTCCCAGTCCTAATACTTCTTTATTCATTGCCCCTGGCACATTGGTATTGAGAGGAACTACGATATCGAATCCTGCTTCTATCTGAGGAATAGGCCGGATACTGGCTCCGCCCCGGAACACGGTAGGCAGATCGACACGTTTCGATTTCAACCCTTTATAGGTACTTGAATCACTTGGCAGACCATCTGTTTTGATCAACTGTCCAGCATTAAAGATGTTGTAATTACTGATCCCGCCGGTTGTAATTTTATAGACACTCATGTCATTGACCTGGTAAACATTGCCATTCCAGTTGATGTATCCGATGTCATTCACTGCCACTCCGATCTTTATCATCTTCAGAATACGTATGGTAAGACCGAGGTCGAGTCCGTAACCGCTTCCGACTTTTTTTAATCCGTTTCCCGACATTGAAGAAGGAGAGGTGGTGCCATAATTGATATTGAATTCCGGGCCCAGGGATGAATAGGCAGAAAGCTGGCCCTTATCTATGCCAAACAGGAAGCTTCCGTAACCTTCGAGGTATTTCACTCCGACACCTCCGTAAATGGCAATGATCTTATTGTCGATGATCTGCCGGCCATAACCGAAATTATATTCCCGGTACCAGATGAATCCAAGCTTTGTGCCATTATAAACCTGTGACAAAGGCTTGGGGTTCTTCGAATAACCGGCTGTGTCATGATTCTTTGTCACCAGGCTGTCGAAATAGGGAGCATGGTAACCCAGGAAAAGAAACTGTGCAGCAGCGGTGTTCATCTCTGTATTCCAAAGGACCCGGTCACGGATGCTGAAGGCAAATCCTCCTGCCACTTTGTTATAATACGACAAACCCAGCCAGGTCACCGCTGCCTGTCCCCACAACCTGGTGTTGGTGAACTCATTGGCAGCGTTGAGCTTCTGTGAGAGAGACAACTCAATGTTGTTGTTGAACAGATCGTGTGTGACCTGGTCTTTGGTCAACGCATTGGTATAAAGGCTGACGCCGGTTTCCAGAAAGCCCAGGTTAAAGCTGTGGTTGTCATTGGTCCAGCCAATATTGGCAGGATTGATGCCCAGACATTGGTAATCCGCAAGATAGGTTGTAGCGTAACCACCACCAACGGCATTATAACTGTTGATGTCGATCTGAGCACGACCGGACATCGTCCCAAAAACAAGGGAAAGAAGTAAAAAGACGTAAAATTTATTCATATAGGTCGGTTTTAAGAAATTATTTATCAAAACTAATGAAAATATAAATTTTATCATCAAAGTTGTCCAAAATAATTTTACGGCTGTAATTTGTCTGATTTTGAAAATCTGTCTTTCCCTATGTCATTTTACTCATCTTTCCTTATGAAAACCTTACGCATTCTTACCCTGATGCTATCCCCCTGGTTTTCAAAAAGCATCGGCATTATTACAATATTCACATGGGAAAAACCATTATTCAGAAGTGATTGAGAAAGAATTAGGGATAAAGCCTGGGGAAATTCATAAATCGTCTTGATTTCAATCGTAACTCTGAATTCTTGAATATAATTCGTCTTTCGTAATTCGTAATTTTTTTTCTTTCGATTATTCAAATCCAATATTCCTTGCGGCAAATGCATTGCTGAGTTGCAGGATCGCTTCACTTTTTACGGCGTCTGTAGTATTTACCGTACACCAAAAACGTACTGTTATACTGCATGTTTCCTGACCTGCTTTGTTATAAAGTATAATAGGTTTTTTTTGTGAAATTACATCCGGGATGTTTTTAATGGTGTCGTTGATAACTTCATTAATAACATTAGCATCCAGCTCTTTTCCTGAAAGAGTGAACGTTACCAATACTCTTTTTTGATCATTGCTGTATGTCCAGTTTACAATATTTTGTGACAGAATAGGCCCGTTCGGGATTAGCACTTCAGCGCCATCGGCAGTATTCAGCGTAATAGCCCTCAATCCTATTTCCTTTACTTTACCTGCTTGCCCGTTTACCTCTATTTCATCGCCTATCTTCAAAGACCCGTCGAAAATAAGGATAATCCCAGAGACAAAGTTGTTAACCATATTTTGCAAACCCATGCCAACACCTACACCCAAAGCTCCAATTACGATTGTGAGTTTGTCTAATGGCAAGCCCGACGCCGCGATGGCCAACAGGTAACCGCCAATCAATAACAGTAACTTAATAATTAACAAACGGGAGTGTTTCGATTTGGATACGGATGTAATATCCTCCGTTTCGATGCCTGTTTCTCCAAATAAAAAACCAACAAGACGCTGCAAAATATGAGCGAACCAGATAATAATGAAAAACAATAACACATTAATCAATCTGAATGAAATGTTCCCAATGCTCCTTGTGGTTGTCAGTAAATCCACGACACTGTTACTGATGCTATGGTAAATGTTCAAATTAGAGGTAAGCATTATAAGCCACAAAATAAGGGCAACAAGTAACACAGGCATTTTGAGTTTCTTAATCACAACAGAACAGTCAAATGGTTTGTCCACTCCTTTTTTCATTCGACTGCTTTGTACCTGCAATAGAACGAATTCAATAACAACATCAATAAAAACAGTTAATACAACAGCCTGTGTAATGGTAAAAATACTGGCAATGCCCAATATGCCCGAAAGTGAGAACCGTCCGGAAAGATTGCAGATAATACCCAGCGAAGCCAATATTATCGCTAATACTGTAGTCCATCTTATCCATTTGTACCAGGGCATTTGTTTACTCAGATCTCTTCTGAATCGTACTATGAATACGATGGTCCCTGCCTGCAGGGCCAGCAGCCATAGTCTTGCAACCAATGTGGGTAGGATTAATAAATAAGTGAGTATACCAAAAATAAACAAAATCACTAAAATAAGCCAGCCGTACGTGAAGATACGGTCTCTTAATTTGAAAAAAATCACAGACGATACCAGGAGTAACAATGAATATTCAACTGCCATATAGGAGGTAGGAGCATATGCATCGAAAAATGGCATCAGACACAATAAGAATATAAGAAGGGATAAGATGGGAAAACTGTTAAGGTATTGGACGTGTAAGAAGCGATAAGATTCTTTTTGTTTTCTAAGAATTTTTAGCAGCTTGCGTTTGAAAAATAGCCAGATAAAAAGCAGGATACCGATAAAAAGGACAAAGATCCTTTCTTTTGATGTTTGACTAAAATAATACCCGATTGCTTTTTGTTCACTGCTTAAAAGGCTTTGTGTCGTTTGAGACAGGTTAGCATTTAAAGACTTCTGCCATATGCAATTTACTTCGGGTCCGAAAAGCTTTGGCTCGGTTCTGTCTAACTTTCTCTCTATAATACTCAGTATAGTGGACAAACTCATTGAATTGTCTGCAGCTTTGACTTTCAGGGAATTCAGGCTATCAATACTGGATTTTGTCACCGAATCGGTTCTTGTCCATTTACTTTCTAAACGGGCCAGCTTACGATCGAATATGTTTTGAAAAAGGCTGCTATCAGCATATAGCTTACGAAAAACAGAATCGGATAATGCGGTTTTCAATTGAAGTTTCGCGTGATACACCCTTTTATACATCACGGTAAGGCGAGCCTGAATCCGGCTGTTTTCCTTATTCAGATTTGACGCAAAACTTTGATAAAGGTACAGGTTCCTGATATTAATCACGGTATTTCGGCCTCTTACATTTTGACGAATAAGGTTGATGTCGTCCTCTATTTCATTAATCTTTCGTCCCACACCCACGACTTCAAAACTCAGGTTAGCGCTGTCGTTAATGCAATTCAGATTATCATTCACCCGTTCAATACTCATCATATAATCGCTCAAAGTAAGGGTATCCCTGACCAGGAACTTTTTATTATGCGATTGCTTGTTTTTTCCGGCATCGGATTTAACTGTCAGCTTATTTGGAATTACAGTATTAACTGGTTGTTGATGCTCTGGCATTGAAGATTTAACGTGTTTTGATTGGGCAAAAATGCCAAAACCAATAAGAATAAGACAGCAGAAAAAGAAGGATCGTTTCATAAAACAGGGGTTTGATCAGGAAAACCGGAGAATCGCCACCCTTCGCCTGGTAATAATGACCATCATACAGGATTGATAATTC
>CAZUYY010000204.1:0-5282 GCA_964624935.1 uncultured Prolixibacteraceae bacterium | reverse complement strand
AAAGCCCGGGACATCCATGACCTCAGGCATATTCGTGCCGAACTCGGGTGAATAGGTGATCAGGATTTGGTAGCGGCCTGTAGGTATTGCTGTCTTTGCCGGCACTTTGACCTGTTGGATATGGTCCAACGGGTCCGTTTGCTTCAATCCCCGATCTACCGGCTCAAGCGTATTACACTGCCTTGCATTATTATTTGAAACAAAGATCCAATCCCCGATCGTATCTTGTTGCTGGGCCAGCCTGCGATTTAAGAGTATTTCCATAGAAGGTGATGTTTGGATTTTCCTGCCAGGTAGGGCATGACATGTCATGGCCCTGTATTATCTATGCCTCTGAAATGTCTTGCTCCTAAGAATGGTGTTTATATTATCATCATCCTAATTCTTAATTATTTTTTTTGATGTTATCGTTTGATCGGGGCTAATCACTTTTAAAATATAAACCCCGGAAGGATGGGTTGTCAGATCGACAGTATTTATTTCTTTTACCGCGGGTTGATGGTGAATCAAAAGGCCGGTGATGTTATAAACTTCTATTTGTGCGAAGGTGGCTGACTTTGGAAGGACGACATTAAAAATACCCTTTGTGGGATTTGGATAGACTGCCAGATTTTCTTGTGTCAATTGTGAAATGCCTGATGGGAACTCTGTATAGCGGCAAAGCTGGTAGTCCGACCATAAGGTATAGGCAGCGGAAAAATAAACTGCATTGTTAAACGGCACCCATGCCTGCCAGGGATCAAAAGGAGATCCTCCGGCCGTACTGGGAGGCGTGGGACAGACAGTTCCGGCGGCAGTGCCGTCTGTGGCAAACAGTTGTTCCTCGTCAGATATAGTGTCATTTCCGGTCATTATTAATTTATCCTGGAAAGAGTACAATTTCGCTGGATCAAGACCATGAGCGAAACTGGTCACTTTTGAAGGTGTTGTAGCTACGCTATCCATAACCCATAATTGATTGGTTTTTGAGAGTGAATCATAGCCCGACATATAAAGCTTATTCTTATGCACAGCCATCGATGTTGGCTGAAATCCGGAATAGGTATTGTTGGTATAATCTGTCTTGACTTTCACGGTTCCGGCAGTCGTCCCGTCAGTTGCCCATAACTGGAAATACGCGCCGGTATCAGCCCCCATAAAGTACATTTTTGAATTATAAAGAGTAAAAGTACTCGGGTAAAGCCCCACGTCACCCGTTATATTAATATGAGTAATTTCCACGGTTCCCGCGGCAGTTCCATCAGTGACCCAGAGCTGGTTCCCATTTACTCCGTCACTGGCGTTGAAATAGACTTTACCATTATAGCCGAAAAAATAAACAGGGTCTGATTCGCCTGTGGGGTTTATTCTTTTCAGCATGGTAGTTCCCGAGGCAGTACCATCGGAAATCCAAGGCTGGGTTTGGTTTACACCATCGTTTGCACTGAAATATATTTTTCCACCATAGGAGTATATGTCGGTAATGCTTGCAGGGCCTGATGGATTGATTGTCATTACCAATGTCGTGCCGGCTGCAGTTCCATCTGATTCCCAGAGCTGATCGTTGATGGGATTGGAATTCGTGTTGTCGCCAGCGAAATACACTTTGTTGTTTAAAATCGCATAATTCTCAGAACTTATGGTAAGACTTGCAATCGATGAAGTTCCTCCTGCAGTCCCGTCGCTTATCCACAGGTGAGTTTGATTGTCGAAAATAAGCAGGTTGTTCAGAATAGTTAAATGTTTGAGGGAAGGATATTCTATTACCGAATCTATTTGCTTTACAGCGGTAACTCCTGCCGCTGAACCATCGGGGGTCAGCATTAATTTATCGACATACTGTTCGTCATCCGTGCCAAAAAAATAAAGTTTCCCGTCAAACACCGTAATGTTGCTTGGGTTGAGGCCATTATAGCCATAATAATTGATACTCGTAACTTTTTGTACGTATTGTGATTCAACTGTTGTGCAAATCAGCAACACGAAAATCAATGTATAGATCTTTTTCATGATAGATGGTGTTTAAAATACTTACCAAATATAATTATAAATCGGCAACTGAAATGAAATTAGAAAGAATCAAGATGATTTTTAGGGTAAAATGGAAAGGTGGTGAGATACAAAATGGCAAAATTAAAGACTCTGTGACTCTGTGACATCGTTTTCCGATTCTGCGAATATTTCATCTCCACAAGAATAAAGTTTAATTTTGCTCATGCTATTCAATGGGAAGGCAAGATACGAAAAATACTGTTTTTCAAAAGGAGACAAATGATCTACATTTTCGAATTTATCTGGATTAGCTGGCTGCTATCAGAGATCCTGCTGAACAGGTTGTTGCGTTCAAAAAGCAAACATGCGAAGGAACTGGATAAAAACTCCCTTAATCTGATCTGGATTGCGATAATTGCCTCAATGACATTTGGGATTTTAAATGCAATTTACTGGTTTGCACCGGTCATTCATACCAACTTGTTCCTTTACCTGGGATCAGCACTTATAATTACCGGGATGATCATCCGGTTTATCGCTATCCGGACTCTAGGAAAATTCTTTACAGTCAACCTGGCTTTGCATACAGACCAAAGTTTAATCCGGGCCGGGTTATATAAGTACATCCGTCATCCTTCCTATGCGGGTTCTTTACTATCATTTTTTGGATTTGGCCTGTCGCTTAATAACTGGTTGAGCCTGATAATCATCATTATTCCCATATTAATCACCTTTATAAACCGCATCAATATTGAAGAGAGACTGTTACTTGAGCAATTCGGACTAACTTATACCGAGTATAAAAAGAAAACAAAACGATTGATCCCGATGATCTATTGATTTTGAAGTAAGATTCGGTATTTGGTGTTGAATAGTGGGTATTGGGTTTTTTTTTGAATAATCGAATATCGATCAACGAGGTCTGACGTAAGAGCGGAGTTCAGAATATGGGATAAAACTTTAACCGACCTGAGTGCCGGAAGGTTTATCTTTGCCAGGTTCTTCAGGTGGAGCGGGAGTTTTAGGTGTACTGATGTCTTTATCCAATCCATCCATGGCATCCTTGAAACCTTTGACCCCCTTGCCCATACTTTTCATCAACTCGGGGATTTTCTTTCCACCGAATAACAGAAGGACCACGAGTGCGATCAGAAGTACATCTTCTCCTCCTAAAAATTATAAAACAGTTAATAACATTTTTGCGGGGTTTAAGCTGTGTATTTTTGATAGACAAAGGTACATTAATTGTGATTGTGGATGGAAAAAAGGGAAATTCTGATCGTCTTTTTCAATTGAATACTCGAATATCGATCAACGATTTTTGAAGTCAGATCGAAATTCAAAACCCATCGTTTATTATTCGATTGTTCAACAAAACCGGCCAGGGGTGGTCAATCTGACTGGTTTGACCATCATTCCTGAATATACGAAAAATAATGTTAAATTAACCTGTGCCGTAAAACAAAAAAGGCATTGATTAACAATGCCTTTTTTATTCATCTGTCGGGGCGAGAAGACTCGAACTTCCGACCCCTTGCACCCCATGCAAGTACGCTAGCCAACTGCGCCACGCCCCGTTGAAAGTGCAAATGTATAAAATATTTCGGATTTTGATTCTTTCCATCTTCCATTTTCCATTCTCTATCTCGTCACGCGTTACGATTTTTCCTACATTTGCCTGCATAAATACCGACCCTATGACAACAACCCGTAACCTATTGATCATTTTTTCATTGCTTTTTACAATGAGTTGCAACCAAACCACAACAAAACGAATGGATTACCCCGTGACCAAAAAGGGCGCCCAGGTAGATAATTATTTCGGTACACAGGTGAGTGACCCTTACCGTTGGCTGGAAAACGACACCTCTGCCGAAACAAAAGCGTGGGTGAGGACAGAACAGAATTTTACCGAAGCTTACCTCTCAAAGATCCCCTTCAGGGATAAGATCATGAAACGGTATAAGGAGATATTGAATTATCCCAAATATTACGGAGGCGCCAAGGCAGGCGATTATATCTTCTTCTCGAAGAATGACGGTCTGCAAAACCAGTCGGTCTATTATTTCAGGAATGGACTGACCGGCGAAGACAAGGTATTCCTCGATCCCAACAAGCTGTCAAAGGACGGCTCGGTCTCCGTGGGATTCGACGCATTCTCGAATAATAAAAAATATGTCGCATACCATATAAACATGGGCGGAAGCGACTGGCAAATCATTTATGTAATGGAAATTGCAACGCAAAAACAGTTGGAGGATAAGCTCGAATGGATAAAATTCGGCAGCGTGGCATGGAAAGGAAACGGATTCTATTACAGCCGTTACAACAAGCCTCCGAAGGGAATGGAGCTCTCAATAAAGAATGAAAATCAGAAGATATATTACCACAAGCTGGGCGACAAACAAGAGATGGATCAACTGGTCTATGAAGACAAGGCAAACCCCATGATGTACCTCAGCGCACAGGTGACGGAAGATGAGCGTTTCCTGCTGATCAATAAATCAAAGGGAACCGACGGCGTGGAGATCTGGTTCAAAGACCTTATCAACGGGCAGAAGGATTTTAAACTCCTTTTCCCTGGGTTTGACCTGAATTATGGTGTTATTGACAATGTGGGCGATAAGCTGCTTGTAAACACCAACAATGACGCCGGGAACTACAGGGTGATCCTCGTAGATCCCCTGCATCCGGAGAAGAAGAACTGGAAAGAAATCGTTCCTGAGAAGCCAGAGAAATTGGAATCGGCAAGCATGCTGGGCGGAAAACTCTTTGTTGGCTACCTGAAAGATGCCTCGACAAAGATATACCAGTACAGCCCGGACGGCACGCTGGATCATGAGGTGGTGCTTCCCTCTATCGGGTCGGCCTCGGCAATTGGCGGTTTTAAGGACGACACTTATGCCTTCTACGACTTTTCTTCATTCACATATCCCCCTTCGGTTTTCCGTTATGACCTTGCCACAGGGAAATCGGAGATATTTAAAAAGGCAGAGATCAAGGTGAATATTGATGATTTTGAGACCGAGCAAGTATTCTATCCCAGTAAAGATGGCACGAAAATCCCCATGTTCCTGGTCCACAAGAAAGGCCTTAAGCTTGACGGTTCGCACCCCACCCTGCTCTATGCCTATGGCGGATTCAATGTCAGCTCCACCCCTTACTTCAGCAATTCCAAGATCATCTTATATGAGAACGATGGCATCTTTGCCTTGGCCAACATCCGCGGAGGCGGGGAATATGGCGAGAAATGGCATAAGGCGGGAGAACTGCTGAACAAACAGAACTGTTTTGACGATTTCATCGCTGCT
>CAZUYY010000203.1:0-5288 GCA_964624935.1 uncultured Prolixibacteraceae bacterium | reverse complement strand
ATTAATGAAATTAAAATTAAAAGTACTGACGGAATTTCTAATTTATTTCTTCAGTATTTCAGCCTTCTTTTTGATCCTACTGGTAAAAACGGTATCCAATATATATTGCCAGAACCCAGATAAAAGAAGCCCCAATGAAATTTTATTCCATGCCAATTCTTGCTTTGAAAGACAACAGTACGATAGTGCCGCTTTGTTATACCGGACATTTCTTCCCACCACCATATCCTATTTGAACCGGAATAATACGAACAACAGGGAAATAAAAAACACAGTTGCCCGGGTCATCATGCAGATTGCGAATATCTGCACACTGAAGGAAGAATATCAGGATGCAGAATACTGGTATTTCAAGGCAATAAAACTGATTGATAGTCTGAGTAACCTGGAGGCAGAAATTTATCAAAACCTTGGTAGTTTATATTTTCTTAAAGAACATTATGAATATGCAATCCTTTATTACCAGAAGTCATGGAATACCTATCTGAAAGACCCAGGAAAAAATTCAGGAAGGATCACAGACCTGCTCACAAGTCTTGGTATGGCATACTCACGAAAAAGTGAACTAATCAAGAGTTATCTCTCTTTTCAAAAAGCTGATTCAATCCTGCGTATTTCAGAGAAAAATGAATCTTTGAAACGTGCAGGATTGAATGTCAATATCGGCGAAATTCTTGTCAGGTTGGATGCCCCGGAAAAAGCTCTGTATAGCTATAGATCTGCTCATGACCTTGCCCCCGGAGCAAGTTTTTCACCAACGAATATCCGGTTATCAGCTACCAAGGGTATGGCAGAATGTTACTCCCTTCTGGGCCATACTGACTCCGCTATGATATGGCTTGGAGATTGTTTTAAGCTGATAAGCACGACCGGTTCTGATATAAAGCATGACAGCTCAAGAATTTTTCTTTTAATGGGAGATGTTGAGATGCGTCATAAAGCATGGGAAAAGTCCATCACATATTATCACAAGGCATTGAAAATGATTCTTTCTGATCCACTGGATATGAACACATTGGATCCGGAGTTAAGCAAGCCTAAAGCTGATCTGCTGGATCTTTATAAGATTTATGAACATATGGGCGAGTGCCGGTTACAATCGGCGATTCAGATAAATTTTGATACTGTTTCTTTATCCCTTTCTTATTCAGATTTCATGATAGCTTTAAAGATCAGCGATCAAATCGGCAAAGAATTTAAACAGGAATCATCAAGGATGATATTTCGTGAAAAGACAAAATCAATTCTTGCAGGCACTCTGGAATCAGGCTTCCTTCTGAAGGGGAAAAAAGGTAATAATGAATTCGATGATCTCTTTTTATTGGCAGATGAGAATAAAAACAAGTTATTGCTTGAGGATATGGAGGAAAACCGTTTCATGTCACTTTCCGGCATTTCTGATTCTCTAAAAAGAAAAATAAAAGCAATAAAAGATGAGATTGTTTTTTACTCCAGGAATAATCATAAAAAAGAATCATCCCCTTGGATATCTGCCATTTCAGGGGTGAATGAAACAGAGGACAAAGTGATCAATCTCAGACTTAAGTTTGATTCCCTTAGAAAAGAGACAGGTCTATATTCTCCTGATAACTCATTACAAAAATACCATTTACAGAGGTCGTACTCTGCAGGGATTATGAATAGCCTAAAGGATGATGAGGCAATGCTTGAATATTTTTGTTATGATTCTATTCTCTTTATTTTCCTGATCCGCAATGAAGGGTTATCGATGGAAAGAGTAGCGCTCCCTTCTTCTTTTCATGATTCCCTTAAAGCATGCCTTCATAAGATAAAATGTGCAGAAGTTCAGAACTTTTCAACGCTTAGCCATCAATTATACACTTATCTGATTGCTCCGGTGGAGAACAGGTTGAAAAAGATTCGTAGTCTTATTATCATTCCCGATGAAAAGCTTTCTCTTTTTCCTTTTGAGACACTTATCAGTAATGATCCCAATGAGTGTTCAGGAATGAGTTCATCTACCTGGCACTACCTCGTCAGGGATTTTAAGATCAGTTATCATTTTTCGGCTGAAGCATGGTTCAAGGATACATTAAATAAAGGATTAGAAACAAAATCTTATCGTTTTGCCGGTTTCGCTCCCCGGTTTTCCAGCACTCCTAATAAATTGTTTTCCGCGAATCCTCTTCCTTTTGCACTTAAAGAAGTCAAAAGTATTGCCGGTCTTTTCAATCCTGTATCAATGCACCAACTCGTTTTTCTTGATACTTCTGCAACAGAAAAGAATTTTCGTCTTCATGCTCCTTCAACTACTCATATCCACATCGCAACTCACAGCATTCTTTCTGATGGAGACCCAATGAACTCCGCCCTGATCTTTTCAGAAAGCGATCAACCGGGTGAACATCAGGGTATGAATGACGGACTGCTGTATCTGGATGAAATCAACAACCTGCATCTGAATGCTTCCTTGGTAGTATTGAGTGCTTGTGGTACCGGTGTAGGTAAAATCACACATACTGAAGGGGTATTTGCTTTTACCCGTGGTTTTTACCTGGCCGGGGCTTCAAATGTCGTTTATTCTCTCTGGAATATCCCAGATCACCTGACTGGTGACTTTATGTTGAACTTTTATCGGACTTATTTTTCCGGAGAGAGCTATGGTGATGCTTTACGTAAGGTAAAGCTTGAAATGATCACCAAACCAGAAACTTCGCTTCCGTACCTTTGGGCAGGAATTGTATTGCTTGGGAGAGATTGAAGAAATGGAGAATGGAAGATGGAGTAAAAAGGATGGAAGTGGTTATAAAATAAGCAGTTAAAATTTTGTTAATAATTTCATTTCGCGGATTGTAATAAATAGATGCATTTCGTGTTTTGAAAAATAACTAACATTAAAATTGGTAAACTATGAAACGCAGGTTCTTTATTACGGGAATTTGTTTAGTCTTCGGATTGGTGACAATGACTGACGTGTATTCCCAGAAATCGGCACCCTTAGATCCCATGAGCCAAGGTAGCTGGATTGCCGGTTGTGGTATAGGGGCGGGAACCCAGGTATGGGGAAACGGGTACGGTTTTGGTCCGGGCTTCAAAGCATTTTTCGAGAATGGTACTTTTCAATTAGGCCCGGGAGTATTAACATTAGGTGGTGAATTTGGATTTTCATATTTCTCATACAACTGGACATATGGAGATCTCACTCACCGTGAATACTGGTTAAATAATATGTTTGGCGCACGCAGTGCTTATCATTATGGATGGAAAGTCCCCGGTTTGGATACTTATGGTGGAATACCACTTGGGATTGGATTTACATACAATGTCCATAGTTCTGTGCTGGGCTACCTTCCTTACCACGTTATTTACCCTTACCTTGGCATGTTTATAGGAACTTCTTACTTTTTCAACAACTTCATTGGTGTTAATGGGGAAGTCGGATACAATGTCACTTATGCCAACCTGGGTGTCATTTTTAAATTTCATTAACCTGCCATTTACATGGTTTCTTAACAAAATGAACACTCAATACAAAGGTTTAAATGACAAATATCAAAGATATTTTGATGTTGAATCTTTATTTTAACTATCTTTGCATAAATTTTTAATTATTATTATTTTTATTATGAAAGAAGGAAAAGTAAAATTTTTTAATGAATCCAAAGGATTCGGATTTATTAAAGACAATGAATCAGAAAAAGAATACTTTGTGCATGTATCAGGTCTTATTGATGAGATCAGGGAAAATGATGAAGTGACTTTTGAGCTGAAAGAAGGCAAAAAAGGTTTGAATGCGGTAAATGTTAAACTCCTGTAGTTAACAAATATTCAGCTTACTTTTAACCTTAAGCCCTGCCATCGCAGGGCTTTTTTTTTAAGATAATCTTCCTGACCATTTAATGCAGCCTTTGAAAGATTCCGGATCAGGTACAAGACGATCAAACAGTCCATACACTGATGAACCGCTGCCACTCATCGATGCATAGATTGCACCTTCCTTATAAAAAGTATCCTTAATCCGTAAAATCTCAGGATGCAGCCGGACTAAAGAGTCCTCAAAGTCGTTTTTCAGGTGATCTTTCCATAGCCGGGGAGATGTTTTGAGGATAGTCTTGATGCTTTCCGCCGGCCTTTTAATTTCGACCATCTCATAAGCTTCTTTCGTGCTCACATGGACTGGAGGAATTACAATAACTACTGAATAGCCGGTAAGTTTTATATCACTTGTTTCAAACTGATCCCCTTTTCCATTTACAAAACCGGGGATGTTTTCTATAAAGAATGAACAATCACTTCCCAGCAGGTTGGCATATTGCTTCATTTGAACGATAGACAGTGTCAAAGAAAAAAGATCATTCAGCAGCTTTATCATATATGCTGCATCAGAGGATCCTCCACCAAGTCCGGATCCCATCGGAATTACTTTGTGTAAATGCACTCTTACTCCCGGAATCTTAAATTCGTCCCTTAAAAGTTTATAAGCACGAATGCACAGATTATCCTCTGTTTTCCCCGGAATTTTCAACCCTGAAGTCATAAAATCAAAAGACCCATCCCTGGAAGCATTGATCTCGAGAATATCGCAAAACCCAACCGGTAAAATCACAGTTTCAATGTTGTGGAATCCGTCGGGACGGGTTCCCGTTACATTCAACCCCAGATTGATCTTGGCATTTGGAAAGGCAAACATATGCTGTTGTTTATTATTGGTCCGGCATTGTTGGTGGTTTTGAAAATGCAGGGTTCGTAACAAATGTACTATCGGTCAACGTGAGCAAAAAAGCTTTCAGATCGGCTTTCTGGGAAGGAGTAAGCCTCACACCACCGGTAGCAATATGATGCATGAGAGGACTGATCGAGGGCGACCATACCAATCCCGAACTGTAGAAATCAATGACTTCATCAATTGTCTTGAAACTACCATCGCGCATATACGGAGCAGTATAAACAAGGTTCCTCAGTGTGGGCGCCACATAGGCGCCGATATCGGCAGAATTTCCGGTGACAGAAAAACGGTCAAAGGGATCTGTAAACACGGAATCTTTTCCATTATTGTAAAAAAGGTTCGTAGTGAACAATGGATCTCCCTCGCCTCCATGACAATGAAAACAATCACCGCCCTGTTCAGTAATGAATAGCACGTACCCGTTCATTTCGGAAACTGATAGTTGAATTTTCCCATCCAGATACTGATCGAATTTTGAATTGGCAGAGATCAGAGTCCTGATGAATTGTGCAATGGCCCTTGCAATATTTTTTTCAGTTACTACACTGCTACCAAAAGCCTTATTAAAGAGGTCAGGATATCCTTTTATCTGCTGGATCAT
>CAZUYY010000202.1:0-5341 GCA_964624935.1 uncultured Prolixibacteraceae bacterium | reverse complement strand
TCGTGTGTTTCCCGCCAATGACAAAGGCGATGAATCCTTTTCCGAAGGATTCGGGGAAGAAAGACACGTCAACCTCTTCTTCGGGTCGAATAAAATAGTCAAGTCCTTTCCCGTCATTATGTATGCCTAAGCTTTTCATTGCCCCGAAATAACGATCAACAATATGAATTCGGGGAAGGAGGTCGATCCGCAGGTTCACGATCATCCACTTTTTTAGATTCAGCTTCCGGAAAGTGCCGTAAGGTCTCCGGAGATGGAGGAGAACATAGAAGCTGCGGAGGTTTTTGTGTAGATCGACAATAAAATCAAAGTTCTCAATTCTGAGAAGGGGGAGAAGTTCCTTAAAGTTTTTTTGGTACAGCCAGATCTTGCTTATATATGGATTTTCCTGCAACAGCGGGTGGTTTTCTGTTTTGGTCAGGTAATGGATCTCTGCATCCGGAAGCTGCGTTTTCAGGCAACGGACAACAGGCGTCGTCAGGACGATATCCCCGATGGAACTGAAGCGGATGATCAGGATCTTCTTCAACGTATAAACGGATTATTCAGCTTTTCATACCCGATGGTGGTTTCCGGTCCATGGCCGGAATAAACGATCGTATTATCGGGTAAGGTAAATAATTTTTCATGAATGCTTTTCATCAGCAGATCGAAATTCCCCGATGGCAGGTCGGTCCTGCCGATCGTATCCCGGAACAGCACATCCCCTGTTAACACAAAGCCCTGTTCCTTGTTATAGAAGCAAACACTGCCATCGGCATGCCCCGGAGTATATAAAACCTCGAGGTCTGAAGTTCCGATAGTGATCTTCTCATGATCTTTAAGAAATCCCGCCGGCGCCGGTATCTCATCAATCGTATAGCCGAATGATCCTGCAATCTCATTCGCCGGAACCAGTAAAGGTACAGACCCTTCATGATACTCCGGATAGATCCCAAAAGTATCTGCAATGAATTTATTCCCGAGGATATGATCGATATGACAATGCGTATTCAGGTTCCTTACCAGTCTCAGATTATTCCTTTCAATAAACTCCTTCACCTCCTGTTTCTCACGATCCTCATAACAGGCGGCATCAATGATCGCACATACCCCGGAGTCCTCCGTAAGAATATAACAGTTGACCTGGAAAGCATTAAAAATAAATTTCTCTATCCTCACCATCCGAAAAAGGTTATGTATATTGATTTATAAAGCCCCGCAAAAATACGAAAATTAGTTAATTCTTTTTCTGTGGTACTCCCCTCCCTCTTGGGGGAGGGGCCGGGGGTGGGGTCCTTCGGGTCAACGCCGGGGGTGGGGTCCTTCGGGTCAACGCCGGGGGTGGGGTCCTTCGGCAAATAATCGGGAATCTGAAATCGTCCAATCGTAAATTGTATTAACTTAGCCGTGCCTTTCACATCCATTGCTTGTAGAACTATTAATACTGCGGAATGGTCTGGACTACGCCTCTTTCTCACAAGGGTATCCTTCATCCTTTTCCTCATTTCTGGCTGCCTTTCCTTTTCTTCTTATGCTCAATTTTACAATGGTTCCCAACTGACATTCGGGAAAAATCGCGTGCAGTTCAGGAACTTCTTATGGGAGTATTTCCGTTTCGAAAAATTCGATACGTATTATTACCTCAACGGAAGAGAATTAGCGATGTTTGCTGCCGAATATGCCGACACCCATATCAAAGAGATTGAAACAGAACTTCAGTCGACCCTTGAGGCGAAAGTTCAGTTTATTATTTTCAACAACCTTACCGATCTGAAGCAGAGCAATATCGGCCTGGAACAGGAAGAAGAAAGTTACAACACCGGCGGCGTCACCAAGATCATCGGCGGAAAGGTAATGGTTTACTTTGACGGCAATTACGAACATTTTGAACGCCAGATACGCGCTGGGATTGCACAGGTCATCCTTAACCAGATGATCTATGGCTCAGGCGTCGGTCAACAGATCAAGAACAACGCGATCTTTACTATGCCCGACTGGTATATGAACGGGTTGATATCTTACATCTCTGAAAAATGGAATCCTGAAATGGACAACCGGGTCAAAGATGCCATCCTGAATAAAAAATATGAAAAGTTCAACCATCTCATGGGAGAGGAAGCTACCTGGGCCGGTCATTCACTCTGGAATTACATTGCCATGAAGTACGGGGAATCGTCCATCCCCAATATCGTTTACATTGCCCGTCTGAACAGAAATGTGGAAAAAGGCTTTTTGTATGTACTGGGAATCTCTTTTAAAGACCTGATCACGAACTGGCTTAATTTTTATAAGGGAGTTTACAAGGCGGAAGATCTTTCCCGGACCGATCCGTCAGGCGATAAAGTCGTCAAAAAACCAAAAGCAGAAAAAATCTATCGTCAACTGAAGATCAGTCCCGACGGTAAATATGCAGCCTTTTGCGTGCATTATCTCGGTATTTACAAGGTTTACCTTTACAATTTTGAAACAAAGAAATGCCGGAGGATTTACAGGGGCGGTTACCGGATTTCTGATAAACCCGATTTTTCTTTTCCCATCCTGGCCTGGTATCCTACCGGTGAGATACTGGCAATCATCACTGAAAAAAAAGGAGAAGATTACCTTTATTTCTATTCCCTCAAAGAGAAGACCTTGGATTTTCAGATCCTCCATGAGTTTCAGAAGATCCTTGATTTTTCCTATTCGGATGATGGCAGCAGGCTTGTTTTCTCTGCAGTACGGAAAGGCCAGTCGGATATTTATGTTTACAACATTATTGCCGGATCGTATGAACAGATCACAAAGGACGTCTATGATGACCTGAATCCCCGGTTTATCAATCATTCCAGCCAGATCATCTTCAGCTCAAACCGGGACAATGATACCATCCGGTTCGATCCTGTCGTATCGCCGAAGAGCCTTCATCCCGATCATGATATTTTTGTTTACGATTATGCAGGAAAAAAACCTGTCCTCCACAGGATTACTTCGACACCCGGAGTAGATGAGATACAACCCATGGCCTGGGATGATAATTTTTTCTGCTTCCTGAGCGACCGGAACGGGATCTACAACCGTTACCTGGCACGTTACGACAGCGCGATCACCTTCATAGATACTGCCACGCACTACCGTTATTTCACATCTTCTTTCCCGGTCACCAATTATACCAGGAACCTTCTCGAGCAGGATGTAAGTACCGGGGCTGCAAGGATCGCGGATGTCACTTTCCTGAACAACAGGAATGTACTGCTGGCTTCCGACAGGATCGAACCTAAGTACATGAAGTCTGTGCCGTTGCAGAACACGTATTATGAAGATTATAAAATGGGATTGAATCAGCCAAAAGAAATGATGGCGGGGAAAGATACAACAGCCATAAAGCAGGAACTATTTCCTCCCGTGGTAAAGAAACATTTCAGGACGGTCAGGGTAAGTGAAACATCAGATTCAGCGAATACAAAAATATCGGCTTTACATGCCGGGGGTCAGACCAGGGATTCGCTGCACCGCACAGGTGCGGATACACTGCTGAATAAGCATGGTAAGGCTCTTTCACATGCGGCAGTCAAAGATACCACCAACAAGTACCGCACTTCACGTCCCCTGGTTTACAATGTCGAATATGCCATAAGCAAGACGGTCACCCAGATTGATTTCAATTACTTGAATACGGCTTATCAGCCGTTTACGGGAGCTGCAAATCCTATCTATATTAATCCCGGCTTGAATGCACTTCTGATGGTGGGGATTACCGACCTCATGGAAGATTACAGGATCACCGGCGGGGTAAGGTTGAACTTCGATCTTGTGAACAACGAATATTTGTTAAGTTATGCAAATTTCAAGCATCGTCTGCATCACGAGATAACGTTCCACCGCCAGTCCATCGAAGAAACCGATGACTATACCGTCCGTCATAGGATCAATGAGCTTTATTACATAGCTACCTGGCCGTTTACTCCGGTATTTAACATTAAAGGAACAGCCACTATCCGATACGACCGCGGAGTAACTCTTTCTACGGATCAGCCTAGCCTCGAAACGCCCGACCTTAACAATTACTGGGGAATTCTCAAAGGAGAACTTACTTATGATAATACCCGGAACTTAGGAATAAATCTTTATAATGGCTCCCGTTATAAAATTTTCGGTGAATATTATCAGTTGTTTAACGGTGCAACGAACAATGTCTTTGTTTTAGGCGCTGATTTCCGTCATTATGAAAAGATCCACCGCTGCATGATCCTGGCCCTGCGTCTTGCCGGTAGCACTTCTTTCGGCACCAACAGGCTGGTATATTATATGGGGGGTGTGGACAACTGGTTGTTTCCAAGCTTTGACAACAATGTGCCCGTGGCCAACAACCAGAATTATATCTTTCAGACCTTGGCGACAGATATGCCGGGGTTTGACCAGAACATAAGGAATGGCAATAGTTTCGTTCTTTTCAACAGCGAGATCAGGCTTCCGGTCATACGTTATTTCTTTAACCGGCCCATCCGCTCCGAACTGCTTAATAATTTTCAGATCGTTGGCTTCGCCGATGCAGGTACAGCCTGGACAGGATGGAATCCTTACTCCGAAACCAACGAACTCTTTACTACCTATATTGATAACAAGCCCCTCTTTATCAAAGTCGAGCTGATGAAGGAACCCTTTGTGGAGGGTTTTGGAGGCGGTCTGCGGACAAAACTCTTCGGTTATTTTATCCGTGGCGATCTCGCATGGGGCATAGAAGAATATAAAATTCAGAAGCCGATCTTTTACCTCTCCCTCAGCACCGATTTTTAACATGGATAATCCTATTGACAAAAGGATCATTTCCCTGATCCGCGAACATCATATCTTCACACTTGCCGTCGCCCGTGACGCTCAGCCCTGGTGTGCCACCTGTTTCTACGTTTATGATGAAGAGAGGAATCTTTTTATTTTCACCTCTGAAGACGACACCCGTCATATCCGCGATGCAGTCGAAACCGCTAACTTTTTAACGGCAGGCGCCATTGCACTCGAAACAAAAATGATCGGCAAGCTCCGGGGAATCCAGTTCAGCGGCACCATGTTCAAACTCGAAGACCCTTACCTGAAACCAGCAAAAAAAGCCTACCTGAAAAAATTCCCCATCGCCCGCTTCTCAACCCTTTATCTCTGGGCAATAACACCCGACCTGATAAAAATGACCGACAACCGCTTAGGATTTGGCAAGAAATTGATCTGGCGTAAAAACTAATATGTCCAGCCGACCCTCGCGGTCGCCCTTGCTCAACTTTAATTATTCAACCACTAATTTCTTCACCTCTGTATCATTCCCCGTCTGAATCCTCACAAAATAACCCCCCGCCAAAAGATCAAACCTTATCTCAACATGATCGCCTCC
>CAZUYY010000201.1:0-5341 GCA_964624935.1 uncultured Prolixibacteraceae bacterium | reverse complement strand
AATCCTGAGCAGAATAACCGCTTCCATAAATAGCTGCGGCACATACCGTGTATGTCGTGCCGTAAGTAACGTGTGAAGCAGGTATTACATAAGTGGTATCCGGCGAATATCCGTCAACGATATTATTCAGGTAAACATCGTATCCGATGATACAGGGATCGTGAACCGGATTTTCAGCGACAATACTAACATTGTCAATTAACCACCAGCGAATATTGATACTATCAGCACCATAAGCTCTGAAACGAATTTTAAAGCCGGTAGCTGCTGCATAAGGAGCAATATTAACGATGGTGGTCGTCCATGGAATATTCTGGCCTGTACTGTTGTCCCAGTTGCCAAGGCTATGCCAGGTAGCACCACCATCCCAGATTTCAACTGCCATCTGTTCGAGGGTTGTGGTCCCGTAATTCTGCAACATGAGATCATATTTCAGTTGAGTGATAGGTGCATTGACTCCAAAGAAAGTTTTACTCGTCAGTGACTGGCTGTAGCTTGTTTGTTCAGGATAATAATACCATTCAGCACATGAACCCGGGTTACCCAGCGTAGTGCTGACCATCCAGTTGCTGCCGGCATCAGCTACCCATCCATTGGTTGCAAAACCACCATTGAAGTTTTCGTTCAGGAGGAAATCCTGTAACCTTGGCGGGTTCCAGTTAACTAATGGACCCATCATATTATTCCTGTCATGAACAGCGATATTCGTTGGAGGTGCCTTAAATTCAAGCAGGGGGACGTTAAATGTCATGTCTCCCATGATACTGACATTGGCATTGCTATACACGGTGTAGCCAAATTTAGTAACTGAGAAGTAATAGTTTCCTTTCCAGAAATTGGCAAAGGTATGAGTCGGGGTAGCATTCATGGTATAAGAATAGGTTGTATCAGGTACCATGCCACCAAGGTTCGAGAAATAGATAACAGTGCCGGCGGTAGTAACGCTATCGCAGCTTAGTGTAACATTGACCGTTACGTTGCAGGTCCAGCATTTGCCGAGAACGTTTGAGAACGTGGCTGTGGACCAGCGGTTGAAGGTATATTGTGCTTCTACTGCCCAGCGGTATGGATCGCATGGCAAACTCGGCCATGAGTTGTCTACCGCAGTGAGACCGGTCACGTTGCCAACGGAGGTCCAGGCTGCCGGTGTAGCTTCCTGACCCTGAAGCAAACGCCATACCTGGTAACCGAGAAGGACATCCGGGCTTTCTGGTGTTTCAGGAATATATTTGGGGCTGCCTTCTGTTCCGGTTACTGTTGACATCGGATATTTATAGATCATGCCTGCTATCGGAGCTGCAGTAATAACCCTTGGAGCCTCGCTTGTCATCATCAGAGGTCCGCCGGCTCCATTGACCCAGGCACGGATCATATAGTTGCCGGGAGCAGGAAGCCAGGGTACATTCAGCATCTTTGAATAACTTCTCATCTGGTAGTTGGTAGTATCAATGGCGATACCGGGGGAAGCATTTTCAGCGCCCGTCTGTAACATAACGATGTAGAAATTACCGCTTGTAAAGGTTACAGGAGTGTTGAAACTGGCTTTTGTCCATCCGTATCCTGTAGGGGTGATGGTGGTTTTGGTTCCCTGCATTACTCCGGGCAAACCATTAACTTCATTCCAGACTTCTATATCTACCGGGCTTAAAGCGTTGAAGCCTGTAGGATAGTCAGTAGCCTGTCCGATGTTAATAAAGAATCCTTTTACGATCACAGGATAAGCCAGCGGGGTAAACCTCACGGCATTCATGTTTACGTCGTTTCCGGTTGCATAGATACCAAAGTTCGTCTCGATGCCATTATCATACATAAGATCATAGTCGGCGACCGGGAGACCCCAGCTCAGGTTCACTGCTGTCTGGCCTGTATTTAATGCTGCCAGGAACGGGGATGAAGGAGGAGCTGTAAGTTCATTCATACAAATGTTGACTGTTGTCGGAGGCGGTGCGGGGACAGTGACTGTAACTCCAGGCTGATTAAAGATAGACCATCCGTCTTTAGTAGCTCCTAACGCATTGCTTCCCGGGGTATAAATATTCATGGTGTATACTCCGCCGGCAACTGAATAGGTTGAATATGTGCCCCATGTAACCAGTGCACCTTCAATAGTATAGCTGGGATTTGCACAATTTGTCACAATACCCGTAAGAATACCGGGCAGAGGGTTCATGCAGAAGTTGTATGTAACAGTTGAATTTGCAACGACTGCAACAGTTGCGGT
Source organism: uncultured Prolixibacteraceae bacterium (assembly GCA_964624935.1). Classification (GTDB taxonomy): domain Bacteria; phylum Bacteroidota; class Bacteroidia; order Bacteroidales; family FEN-979; genus FEN-979. The sequence continues at coordinate 3,120 of CAZUYY010000201.1, read as the reverse complement.
ATAAGTGGTATAACCTGCAAGGGTAGCAGTAAGGGTCTGATTACCGGTCGGGATGCCGGCAAGTGTATAAACACCGGCGGCATTGCTGAAAACCGGCCCTGCGCCACCGATCATTATTGAAACATTTGGCAGAACAGCAGTTGTCTGGCAGTTTCTCACGGTCCCAGTTACAGTACCTGTCTGGACTCCATTGACATGCATGATGTCAAAATAGACATCATAGCCATACTGCGAGGTGAACAGCAAGCCGATATAAAGAGTGGCCTGGCCGGCTGCACCTACGGGCAATGCCTGGGTGTTAACCTGCCACCCTGTAAAAGGAGCAGTAGCCCAATAATTAGGCCAGTTTACTCCGGCAGTGGTCCACGTTGTACCGTTTGTTGACCATTGAATTTGAACGCCATCACCACCGGTGAAAACAGTTTGATAATACTCTGTAAAATCAACGGTGATGTTGGAATATCCGACCGTGGAGATGGATGTGGTCTGATATAACCGGTTCTGATAACCAGCCGTTGCATCCCACGAGTCAAAGATAACCATTTCCGTGCAACCAGTATAAGGTGTTGCGGCAGGATAAGTTCCTGTGTTTCCAAAGGAAGTCCAGCTGCCATAACCCAATTGGTTGATTGCCCAACCTGCAGGGCAAGTTGTGCCAGAACCAGTTCCCCAATTCTGTGTATAGATCACAGTGGCTCTGGTCTGAGATGCAAATACCAATATTGACAGTACGACCATCAACATTGATAAATACTTCGTAACATTTCTCATAAGGTTTGATTGTTTTAGTTAATAATAGATAGAAAATATAAGGGATCAATTAACATGATTAATTGATTATATGGAGGAAAGTTCTTCAAAGGTTTTTCTTTTTTATCCAATACGCAAAAGTAAACTAAAGATTCTGAAAAAAAAAATTTTTTTCACCTTTTTATTGTAATTTTTATATTAATCCTTCACCGCAAATTCCATCCCCAACCTGATACATAGAAATATACCCTGTAAGCGATTGAAATTTAATTAAATACTCCTGTCCTCCGACCTCTGTCCTCCATCTTCTTTTCTCCAGCATCCAGCATCTTCTAATGCATCACCGAAACCTTAACCGTCCGCACCGTATTCATGGTCTTGATCCTGAAAAAGTAAACACCCTGCTGAAAAGCCGAAACATCAACTTTCATTTCCATTCCGGAAAGACCCGGATTCGTGTACATCTTTTGCCCGAGGTAATTGAAAACATCAACCGCTGTGATTTCGCTGGACGAATTGATATTGACCTCAACCTGTGCAGGATTCGGAAAGATTTTCAGGATTTGATCCGCAGGAGAAAAAAGTCCTGTCGCCAGGCCGATGAGAACGGTATCAGAAGGCGTACTGAATGAACAATCGGGATTATAAGCCGTAACATAATAACGGTAATTATTTGTAACAAGCCCCCGGTCAAGATAGGAAGTATCGTAGACCGGCGTGGAAGTAATGATGTTAAACCCGCTACCGCCCTCCTGGCGAAAAACAGAATAACCCTGAGATGAAGCCGGGGTCGCTGGAAGGAGAAGTTTTTTTGATCCCACGGAACAATCATCGATGAGCCAGATATACCACAGCCCCTGTCCGTCACCGTCTATTGCCTGCCAGGCAATATCAGCCACCTGCCCTAAGTGCTGTGAAAGGCTCACGGTATAAGGTACTACCCATTCATTGTATCCTGTGGGGGAAGGATAATGCGGAAGTGCAGACATATCAAGCAGGGTCTCCCAGTGAGCGCCCTGGTCTTCAGAAAATTTCACATAATAATGGTCCTGATGGACCGATCCCTGGAAAGTATAACTCCAGAAAGTGAGATCGCCGGTAATTTGAACGTTGTGCGCAATGAGCCATTCATCCTGGTGCGAATAATCCTCGTTTACCCCCGCTGCGTGGAATCCCGAATGAACCCCTGCCGGATCATTTTTGTTGGTTTGTTGCCAGGTCACATGATTGATATTGGTGATAATCTGGCTCCAGTTCGGTGGAGGAAAAGTCGCTTCTTCGAATCCCTCCTGCAAAGGATATCCGTCTTCGCAGACAGGAGGCGACCACGTCAGAAGGATATCTTGTCCGGAGGGTTGTGCACTAAGTCCTTCGGGTGCCTTACAAACAGCATAAACATTGATGTTATCAACATACCAATTGACAATATCCTGGGAATTCTTTCCGGATGCACGAAACCTGAGACTGAATGCATTGCCTTTTACAGGGGAAATATCCAAATGGTTTGATATCCACGAGGTACTGCCTGTGTTTGAGAATTCGGCAAGCCCATGCCAGACATTGTCATAAAACACTTCAATGTCCAGTTTCTCGTTTCCGGTGGCATTGTGATTGAGCAGCTTATAATCAAAATCCAGAAAGACATTTGAGCATGCCACGGGTACGGCATCGAGTACCTGGGACACCAGTGAATAGGAATAATTGGTTCTTGCCGGCGTCCAGGAAAATTGTGCACTTGGGGCTGGGTTTCCAAAAGTGGTGGTGATCGACCAGTTCCCGGCATCCGGATCAAAAGTCCAGTTGTTATAACTGAAATTATCATCATCCCACGTTTCCAGGAATGGGAGAAGATGTCCATACAGGATATTAACGGTTACAGGTCCTGCAGGATAAGATTCTGCAAAATGCCCCGGATTTCCATAGGACGAAAGATCATAAACGGAAGAAACCTTATAGGTATAAGTCCCCGGGTAAAGACCGGTGTCAGAATAGTGCAAAGTGTCGGCATTTTTAATCGAATCAATAATGATTCCATCCCTGTAAACGATGTATCCGGTTAATCCCGGAGGGTTTAATTTTGAAAAAGGATCCTTCATCTGGGTTACCGGTTTGTCCCATGTCAGGGAAGTAGTAGCTATAATATTGGTTCCCTGTAGATTAGTTGGAGGAGAAAGATACCGGGAAGTGAAAGAATAACAATTTTGCGCAGACGTACCACTTCCATAAACTGCAGTAACACAAGCATTATATAGATTCCCGTACTGAATATGGGAAGGGGGTATCTGGTAAGAAGTGTCAGGGGTAGACCCGAAAAGGACATTATTTACATAGAAATTGTAACCCAGCACACATTTGCCGGCGAGGGATCGC
>CAZUYY010000200.1:0-5382 GCA_964624935.1 uncultured Prolixibacteraceae bacterium | reverse complement strand
CACTGGTTTGCGTTTTTCTCCGCGTTATCCGAAAAAGATCCTGCAATTAAGCACACCGGAAATGGCGCTCAGTGAAACACAAAAAACCTTTTATGCTCTTGATCTCAATGCTGACGCTTTCATTCCGAATACAGATGACGCTATAAATCTCTTAAAATTGAAAGTAAAGGATGCAGGAAATGATGGGGCTTTAAAGCTGGTTGCATCAACTTTTGATTATGAAAGCAATTCCGTAAAGGATGGAACCATGGATAATGGTAAGAAGATCATCACCTTTTCGCAACAGTTAAACCATAATACATTTCCTCTTGCAGAGATCCTTCAGACTGTGCTTGACATCGGCCAGAAAGAGATGGGTAAACCTGTAGAGATCGAATTTGCAGTCAACCTCGATTTACCAAAAGATGAGCCCAAAGTGTTTTCACTGCTGCAGATCAGACCCATCGTCGGCAAGCAAAATAATATAAATCTGAAACTCGATGATATCCGCCCGGAGAAAACGATTATCCTGTCAAATACAGCTCTTGGCAACGGGATAATTAAAGATATCCATGATTTCATTTACATCAAACCGGAAACTTTTGATGCATCCAAAAGTCAGGACATCAGTCGGAGGCTGGAAATTATAAATGAGAGATTCCTTGCAGAAAAGAAAAATTATATACTGGTAGGGCCGGGACGATGGGGCTCTGCCGATCCATGGCTGGGTATTCCGGTACGGTGGCCGCAAATCTCAGCCGCCCGGCTGATCGTGGAGTCGGGCCTGGAAAATTACCGCATCGATCCAAGCCAGGGAACCCATTTTTTTCAGAACCTGACATCATTTAATGTGGGATATTTTACCATAAATCCTTACATCAAAGATGGTTTTTATGACCTGACATACCTCTCTGCACAACCCGCATTTTATGAAGATGATTACATCCGGTACATCCGGTTTGAAAACCCCATGCGAATTGAAATTGATGGTAAAAAGAACATTGGTGTTGTTTATAAACCTTCCTGAAAATAACCCTAAATCCTGAATTATGACAAAAAAGCTGAATTTCACCTATGTTATTCCTGTTCTCGTGTCGTTTTTCGTCATGAGCTTTTGTGACCTGGTTGGCATTGGTGTTGATCGCGTTAAACTTGAATTTGGACTGAGCAATACCCTTGTGCAGTTGATTCCTTCTGCCGTGTTTGTCTGGTTTTTTATCTTATCGGTGCCAGTCGGTATTCTGCAGGACCGTATCGGGAAAAGAAATATGGTAAACATAGGAATGGGAATCACAGCTATAGGACTTTTCATTCCTTTCTTGTTTTACACCTTCAATATGGTCTTGTTTGGATTTGCTTTATTAGGGATCGGAAATACCATCGTGCAGGTCTCGGCGAATCCATTATTGGTCGATGTAGTTCCGTCAAACCGGAGATCCAGCTTTCTCAGTTTTTCACAGTTCATCAAGGCTATTGGATCCATGATTGCTGCTCCTCTGGCCGGTTTTTTTGCCCTGAAATTCGGTGACTGGAAGCTCCTGTTCATTGTGTTTGGCGTGGTATCAATGCTATCGGTTCTCTGGTTGTCTATGATCAGGATAGAAGAAACAAAAAACCTGGAAAAAAGAGCCACCTTCGGATCGTCATTCGGATTATTGGGAACAGGGTTTATTTTCATGATGGTGCTTGGAATTTTTCTTGTAGTTGGGATTGATGTGGGGATAAATGCAGCTTCCGGACAATTCCTTCTGAGTAAATTTCATGCACCACAAACTTTTTGTGAATCCGGACGAAGCGTTTATTTCTTCGGCAAAATGCTTGGGACATTTGGAGGAGCATTAATGCTGACCATTCTCCCTTCGCGGAAATTCTTTCTATGGTCATCTGTTCTGGCCCTATGTTCCATCCTGGCACTCATTTTTGCTCCGTCTGCTATGTCATCCATGGTGATTATCTTTATCATCGGACTCGGTACATCCAATATCTTTCCGCTGATATTCTCTTTATCCGTTGAGAAATATCCTGTTCGTACAAATGAAATTTCAGGATTGATGATCATGGCTGTTTCAGGTGGTGCCGTAATTCCTATTTTGATTGGCACGCTGACGGATAATTTTGGGGTCACAGCCGGTATGTTCGTCTTGGTTGTCTGTGCGGGTTACGAAATTTTTACTGCGCTGATAAATCTTAAGAGAGTTTCTGAGAAATGAAAAGCTTTTTCATGAAAATGCCTGCATAGAATTTTATTCAAAGAAGATGGTGTGGAATAGATGGATATTTTTTACAGGACTGTTTTTTTTCAATTCGTTGCTGAATGCCCAGCTAACAGATTCAAAACAAACAATTTGCTTCGATAAGGATTGGAAATTTCAGCTTGGCGATGCAGCCAATCCTGTAAAAGATTTCAATTACCGGGTTGTAACCATTTATTCCAAGTCCGGAAATGCATCAAATACCCCAATTGATCCCGGGTTTAAGGATGAAGACTGGAGGACAGTTCAATTACCTCACGATTGGGCTGTCGAATTGCCATTTGTCAATTCATCCAATTTTGATGTTCAGTCTCATGGATATAAACCTGTAGGAGGACTTTACCCTGAAACGAGCATAGGATGGTACCGCAAGCATTTTACTGTGAATAGTGCCGATAAAAGGAAACGGTTTTCAATCCGTTTCGACGGTGTATTCCGTGATGCGAAGTTCTGGATCAACGGCTTTTACCTGGGCAACAATGAAAGCGGGTATATTGGTGTATCATACGACCTTACCGATTTTATTAAATTCGACAAAGAGAATGTCATCGTTGTGAGGGTAGATGCCTCACAATATGAAGGCTGGTTTTATGAAGGTGCTGGAATTTATCGTCACGTCTGGCTTAGTAAATATAATGATATACATATTCCGGATAACGGAATCTTTATTAATGCTGATGTAAGGGAAGGATCAGCATTAGTCCATGTGGAATCTGCAGTTGAGAATTATGGTCCTTCTGAATCTGAATGTACTATCAGTTCATACATTACTGACAGGGATGGAAAAATAATTAGTGCATCTCAGAATCAGAATATTTCTTTTCATGCACAAGGAAGAGAAATTGTCAAACAACAATTAACCATAGGTCATCCCAGGCTTTGGTCGTTAGATGATCCCTATCTTTACAGGGCTATCGTTGTTTTGAGGTCGGGCCTCAGTATCATCGATAGCAGCATAACGCGGTTTGGGATAAGAACGATCCGTTTTGATGCAGATAAGGGTCTGTTCCTTAACGGGCAGAGTGTCAAGATACATGGTGTTTGTTGTCATCAGGATCATGCCGGCATTGGGACGGCTTTGCCGGATGATATTCAGTATTACAGGCTTCGTCTTCTGAAGGAGATGGGCGCAAATGCCTATCGTACCTGTCATAACCCTCCTTCTCCTGAATTGCTTGATGCCTGCGACAGCCTTGGAATTCTTGTGCTGGATGAAACACGTTTGCTTAATAGTGGGCATGAGTACCTAAAACAATTCGAAAACATGATCCTGCGCGACCGAAATCATCCTTCAATCTTTTTATGGTCAATCGGGAATGAAGAAGGATACATTCAAACCAATGATATCGGAAAAAGAATTGCATTGACATTTTTGGCGAAGCAGAAAGAATTGGACCCTGCAAGAACCTCTACCTATGCAGCCGATGTTGCGAATGTTTTTGAAGGGATTAATGAGGTGATTCCAATCCGTGGCTTCAACTACAGGCAATTTGCTGTGTCCGATTATCATAAAAGCCATCCCGGACAACCAATTATTGGTACTGAAATGGGAAGTACCGTGACAACCCGGGGTGTATATATAAAAGATACTACTAATTGTTATCTTCCCGACGAAGATGTCAATGCTCCATGGTGGGCAAGCAAAGCCGAGGAGGGGTGGACATTGTGTGCTGATCAGCCCTGGTGGATGGGGGGATTTGTATGGACTGGTTTTGATTACCGTGGAGAGCCTACACCTTACAAATGGCCAAATATCAGTTCACATTTCGGAGTAATGGATATATGTGGGTTCCCGAAGAATATTTATTACTATTATCAGTCGTGGTGGACCGACAAAGATGTTTTACATATCTCACCTCATTGGAACTGGCATGGTCAGGAGGGGAAACCCATTCAAGTCTGGGTCAATTCAAATGCCGATAACGTCGAACTATTTCTCAATGGAAAGAGCTTAGGAAAGAAAGTGATGAAACGGAACAGTCACCTCGAATGGAAGGTTCCCTATCAACCGGGAATAATCAAGGCAATTGCATATAAAAATGGCCGTAAGATCTCGGATCAGGTAGAAACTACTGGTGATCCTTATAAAATCATTCTTATCTCAGACAGAAAAAGCTTTAAAGCAAATGAACAGGAAGTCGTTGTTGTAAATGTCACTGTCGTGGACAAGTACAACAGGGAAGTTCCTGATGCGGGCAATCTTATCCGGTTTACTTTAAAGGGTGATGCAACAATAATTGGTGTCGGAAATGGTGACCCAAGCAGCCATGAGCCCGATAAATGTACAGACAACCTTTGGCAAAGAAACTTGTTTAATGGTAAGTGCCAGGCTATAATCAAGTCTGGAAAGACCCCGGGAGTTGTCGAAATTGAAGCAGGATCGGATGGATTAATCAGCGGTTCCCTTGTTGTGGAGGCGTTTCAATGAAAAAGTTGTTGCCATATATCTTTTTTATTTTTCTTCAGCCTGCATCCGGACAAGAATTTCTTAACATTCAAGGCAGGTTGGTTGATTCCACCAACAACAATCCACTATCTTTTGGACAGATATCTTTGCATAATACTGGATTTGGAACCGCCACAAACGAAGATGGCGACTTCCATATGGAAATACCTTTGGTTAACATTAAAGATACTCTCCTGTTTTATTACCTGGGTTATGAAACACGGAAGGTTCCCGTAAGCGGCTGTTTGGAATCTTCAGTCGTGATAAGACTCAAACCAGTCATGATGCAACTTTCGGAAGTGGAAGTGGTTGGTCTGACGCCTGAGGAAGTTATTCGTAAAGCAGTGACGGCGATTCCGGTAAACTATGGGAAGAACCCGTTGATTCTGACAGCTTTTATCCGGTCACAGAAGTCGGTCAATAATAAATTGGCTGAATATTCTGAAGCCATCATCGAGGACCTGAAAACAGGTTATTATTTGTACAAGCCAAATGAGGCAGAAAAAAAACACCAACAATCAAACATCCCTGTGCTGCTAAAGGGGAGAGTGGATTCTGATACAAACCTGGTGAATACATTGGGAGATGTTGGTAGGAATGTCGGTTGTCTGGGGTGCAATTTTGTCAATGATCTCGTGGAATTTTATCATCATTCGATCCTCGATGAAGATCTTTTCCGATACTATGATTTTTCCATGGAGGAAC
>CAZUYY010000199.1:4772-5389 GCA_964624935.1 uncultured Prolixibacteraceae bacterium | reverse complement strand
GACGGGAAAAGTAATTGTCGCTAAAGGGAAAAGTAATTGTCGCTGATATTAAATATCGAAACTGCAACGGCAGTTTGTTCTATTGCACTGGCAAAAGACGGGCAATTGCTTGGAGTGAAAGAGTCAAACACAAAGAATAATCACTCATCGGTTCTTACACTTTTCATTGATGATGTTATAAAAGGAGCCAACGTTTCCTTGTCTGACATTGAAGCAATTGCTGTGAGTGAAGGTCCTGGTTCTTATACCGGGTTAAGAATAGGTGTAGCAGCAGCCAAAGGATTGTGTTACGCATTGGAAAAACCTCTGATAGGTGTAAATACTTTACATGCCATGGCAAATGGAATGTCGCACCGGGATTCATTAGTCCACCCTGCCAGTACTACTTTATATTGCCCTATGATCGATGCCCGGAGGATGGAAGTTTTTTGTGCTATATTTGACAAAAAAGGAAAGGATGTTAGGGAAACCCGGGCAGAGATCATCGATGAAAGTTCTTTCCTGCAATACCTGGAAAGAAGTAAAATTGTCTTTGCCGGCGATGGAGCATTAAAATGCAAATCTATACTTGATAAGTATCCCAATGCTGTGTTCTTAGACGATTTTCAACCTTCAGC